>DUGV01000111.1 GCA_013331225.1 Methanolinea sp. | reverse complement strand
ACACGGCACTCCGCAGGGCGGAGATAGCGATGGCGCTTGCCACTTCCCCTGCAGGGTGACCTCCCAGTCCGTCAGCGACTGCAAGGAGATAGAGTGCTCCTTCCCTGTGAGGGAGGGTGAATGTGCCGCAAGCATCCTCGTTCCGGTCACGGACTCCCGGATCAGTGCGTGAGCAGGTCCATATCACCCCACCGCCACGGACTTCTCCCTCTTTCATCTCATAATGCATTCTGAGAAGATCCCCCTCAATTTTTCGCAGTCATTCCATTTGAATGGTGTCAGTCCTTAGGTATGCCATTATATTCACCCATCTCTTACAAGGACGAGTATGTTCCTCGTCAGGCTCCTGTGGACCCTCTGGGAGTAGCATCCCTCCACCCTCATGAAATTGCCTGCACGCATGCGGATGTCCCGGTGAGTGACCAGGACCACCCGGCGGCCCGGTTTAACCACGCGGCTGATCTCCCCAAGGGCATCGTGATAAAGCGAGTCAAGGCTGCGTGCCCTGATTGAGACAGACTGCCCATAGGGGAGATCGGTGACCACCGCATCGAACGATTCGTCACGGAACGGCAGTCTCCTGCCGTCGGCACGGAGAATCACGCCTTCCCGTGCATTCATCCTGCTCCCCCTGACCATTTCAGGGTCAATGTCTCTTCCGATCCCAATTATGCCGAGAAGGGCCGCCTCCATGATCATCCCGCCGGTGCCCGAGAAAGGGTCAAGGAGCCTTTCGCCTTGCCGGGCACAGGAGATATTCATCAGCGCACGCACCATCCGGGGCATCATGACCCCCGGATGGAAGAAGGGCCTGTCACCTGGACGGCGGTCTCCAAATCGTCGCGGGTCGCTCCTCCACAGGACGCGGCCAAGGTAGCACCTGGACCCTGCCACGATTGCCCGGAATTCCTCGGCCGGGTTCTGCAGGTCCACCTTTCCCTGCACGAGCGACCCGATGAGCCGTTCGAGCTCCGCCTGGGACGCATCCATGGTGTTGCCGTAGACCTTCTTTACCCTTCCTGCGAACGGCCGGGGACTCGATATCGCGAGGTCGTTTAACATGCGTGAAAATGCGCCCTTTTCAGCGGGGCAGGAGCCCAGGTGCTCCATGACCGAATGTGCAAGTGCGAGACGTGGGATCTCCTCTGCATGCTGGCAGTCGACCAGGGCGACCTGGGTGCCTCTCTCGAGCACGGGTCCAAGAATGTCAAGCTCGGCGAACGGCAGCTGCGGGTGGTCTCCGGCGAGCTCAACGAGGAGGTGCACGCCCACCAATAGGACGGTGAAGGCAAAAAAACCAGGGGATAAAAGAGGTCATGAGAGTGATGATCTCAATCCCAGGGATTGAGTGAAATTACCATTGGAAGAGGGATTTACGCAGAAAACGAGGGGAATTTGTTATTTCTTCCCCATGAACCCCGAAAAGAACCCTTTCCTTGAGTCAGCCATCCGGTGCCCCTCCATTTCCAGTATCTTCTCGTAGAGGCTTCGGATCTCAGCTTTTGGCTGCTTTGGGATCACCACCCTGACCCTGACAAGGAGGTCGCCGGGCTTCCCCCTGCGCCTGACCCCTTCTCCCGGGATCTTCAGGGCGGTATTGTGCTGGATCCCCGCAGGGATGGTCAGTTCCACGGTCCGCTTCTCGATTGTCTCCACGTCCACAATGGAGCCAACTACTGCCTGTGCCGGGCTTACCTCCACTTCTGTCTCAAGGTGGTCACCGGTCCGGCGGAAACGGTCATGCGGCCGCACGTAGACCTCGATGAAGAGGTCGCCATTCGGTGCGCCGTAGTCCCCGGCCTCCCCGTACCCTTCCATCCGGAGCCGCATCCCGCTGTCGATGCCGGCCGGGATGTGCACCGTGACCTTCCTGTGCACCTGGGTATGCCCCGATCCCTTGCATACCGTGCACCGCTTCTCCGGGATCCTTCCCCGTCCGCGGCACTCGGTGCAGGTGCTCATCCTCACGAACTGGCCAAAGATTGTCTGGCTCATCTGCCTCATCTGGCCCGAACCCCCGCACCTTGGGCATTTTACAAGCTTCTTGCTCTCGCTCCCGGTGCCATTACAGTGGGTGCACGCCTCGGTATGATTCACCTCGATCTCGCGGTCTGCACCAAAGACTGCATCCTCGAGCGAGATCTGCATCTTCATCAGGAGGTCGGAACCCGACTGCGGGCCCGTCTGCCGCGACCCGGAGAACCCACCCCCAAAAAAATCGAATATGTCGCCGAACCCGCTGAAGTCGGCGCTGAAGCCTCCGCCATGAAAACCCCCTGTCCCGCTGTACGACCCTTTCGAGGCGCTGGTATAGGTGTCGTGACCAAGATGGTCGTACTGCGCACGCTTCTGTGAATCGGAGAGGACACTGTAAGCCTCGTTGATCTTCTTGAACTGCTCCTCTGCGCCAGGCTCCTTGCAGACATCGGGGTGATACTTCCGGGCCAGGTTGCGGTAGGCCTTCTTAATCTCCTTCTCTTCCGCGTTCCTGGAGACACCCAGGATCTCGTAGTAATCACCCTCGCTCATCGGGCTCACTCGTCTTTAACCTTGAAATCGGCATCGACGACGTTTTCGTCACCCGGGGTGGTGGAGCCCCCCTTATCCCCGGATTCCGCCTGCTGTGCCTGGCGTTCCGCCTGGGCTTTCTGGTAGATCTTGGTGGTGATGGTATACACTGCTTCGGTCAGCGTATCCATCTTCGCACGGATCTCATCGCTGTTGTCTGCCTCGAGCACTTTCCGGAGATCGGCAACCCCTGTCTCAACTTTCTCCCTGTCAGCGGGTTCGATATTGTTCCCCTGCTCTTTCAGCATCTTTTCGGCAGAGAAAATTGCGATATCGGCATTATTCCGAAGTTCGATCTCTTCTTTTTTCTTGGCGTCTTCTGCCTCGAACTTCTTTGCATCCTCGGTCATTCTCTTGATATCGTCCTCGGTGAGTTTCCTGTCACCCTTGATGGTGATCGCCTGCTCGTTCCCTGTGCCGAGGTCTTTTGCAGAGACATGGATGATACCGTTGGCATCGATATCGAAAGTGACCTCGATCTGCGGGATTCCCCGCGGTGCCGGGGGGATGCCGGTCAGCTGGAACCGGCNNGGATCTCCACGCTCGTCTGGCCATCAGCCGCAGTGGAGAAAATCTGGCCCTTGCGGGTTGGGATGGTGGTATTTCTTTCGATCAGCTTGGTCGCGATCCCGCCGAGGGTCTCGATCCCCAGGGTGAGTGGTGTGACATCCAGGAGCACGATATCCTTCGTCTCCCCAGAGAGGACCGCCCCCTGAATGGCAGCGCCGAGCCCTACACATTCGTCAGGATTGATACCTTTGTCAGGTTCTTTGCCGAGTATCTTCCTGACGGTCTCCTGGACGAGCGGTACCCTCGTAGACCCGCCGACGAGGAGAACATGGTCGATCTGGTCGGGGGTGAGTTTTGCGTCGCTTAGTGCCTGCTTGACAGGCCCCACTGTCGACTCCACCAGGTCGCCAATCAACTGTTCGAGCTTTGCCCTGGTCAGGTCGATATCCAGGAACTTGGGGCCGCTTGGTCCCGTAGTGATATACGGCAGGTTGATGTTTGTCTTCACCTTCTGGGAGAGCTCGACCTTGGCGTTCTCGGCAGCATCTCTCAGTCTCTGTATCGCGATCGGGTCCGTGCGGAGATTGATGCCCTCCTTCTTCTGGAACTCCTCGATGAGGTAGTCCATGATCCTGTTGTCGAAGTCGTCCCCTCCCAGGTGATTGTTTCCCGATGTGGATTTTACCTCGAACACCCCATCTCCGAGGGTCAGGATCGAGACATCGAATGTCCCGCCGCCGAGGTCATAGACGAGCACAGTGACGTCCTGCTCCTTGTCAATACCGTACGCGAGCGCACTGGCCGTTGGTTCATTGATGATCCTCAGAACCTCGAGACCCGCGATCTGGCCTGCATCCTTGGTGGCCTGGCGCTGGGCATCGTTGAAATATGCCGGGACCGTGATAACCGCTTTTCTGATCTTCTCCCCCAGGTATGCTTCTGCATCGGTCTTCATCTTCTGGAGGATCATCGCTGATATCTCCTGAGGAGTGTAGCTCTTGTCGTCGATCTTCACCTTCTCGGTGGTGCCCATCTTTCGCTTGATGGACTGTATCGTGCGGGTGGGATTCGTGACTGCCTGCCTCTTCGCAAGGCTCCCTACCAGGCGCTCACCGTCTTTCGTGAATCCAACCACCGAAGGGGTAGTTCTCTGTCCTTCTGCATTGGGGATGACAATGGGTTTGCCGGCCTCCATGATGGCCATGCATGAAAATGTGGTCCCCAGATCAATACCGAGTATCTTCTCTTTTACCATGTTCACTCAGTCTCCTTTCCTTTCGAAACGACCACTTTTGCATATCGTATGACTTTGTCGTGCATGCGGAACCCACAGCAGATCTCTTTGAGAACCATTCCATCCTCTTCACCAGAGGGTTCACAGTAGACCGCCTCATGTTCCTCAGGGTTGAATTTTTTTCCACTGGCCTCGATGGGGCAGATACCATGACGTTCCAGGATAGCCTGGAACTGTTTGTGAATCTGCTCCAGGCCTTCCCGGGCGGAATGGGGATCAGCAGAAAGCGCCCGGTCGAAATTATCCACCACCTCAAGAAGGTCCACTGCAAATCTCTCTATGGCAAATTTCACCCTGGTCTCGACATCCCTGTCTGATCTTTTTCTGTAGTTGTCAAAGTCCGCTGCAAGCCGGATGAACCGATTGTTCAGCTCATCGTACTTCTTCTGCAACTCCTCCCGGCCGGAAGGAGGTTCAACGGAATTGGTACCAGATTCTTGCTCCTTTTGTGCATCAGAGTCAAAATTTTCCTCCTCTCTGGATTCAGCCATACCGCTATCAATTATCTATTGCATTGTGGTTCTATATAAACGTACTTATATTTTCACGCCCTGCAACCACTTTACAGGTGAAATTCAATCAAAAACGGTTTGAAATTCGGTTTGTTCTGCAAGCAGGTCGGAATAAGATATTCAGTCCCTGTCCCACCCGCGCATCTTCGGTGGAAGCTGTTTCCACCGCCACGCACCGGCAGAAAGCGCCTCCTTATCGAGACCCCGATCCCGGAACCATTCTCCGAGGAATTCCATCCAGACCCGGTGGAGATCGGGGTGCAGGGTGCGAACAACCGCGAACTCGCTCTCGAGCATGGCAGGGCACATCCAGCACCCGACACGCTCCATGCCCATCTCGTAGAGGGGATTCTGAGGGAGGTTCCGCCACCAGATATAGAGGAACACCTCGAGCGCTCTCCAGTTCCTGATCGGCGATACGTTGATCTGCATCGGGTGAAAGGGATTCCTCGCTGCAGCGGGAAGGCCTGCCCGGGCAAATGATTC
>DUGV01000086.1 GCA_013331225.1 Methanolinea sp. | reverse complement strand
TCGTGCATGGAGGTTGTGAAGAACCAGCACATTGGTGCAATAGTGCCCTCACTCGGTATTGGGTTCACGGAGATGATACGTGTGGGGCGGAACCAGCAGAAGACGACAAGGATCATCGCAGGCTCTTTTGAGGCGTTCATCGGAGCTCACTACCTTGAGAGAGGGCTTGAATCCACGAGGAGAATGATCATGCGCCTCATTGGGGACGACATTGCCGCATTCTCTCCAGGCGATAACTACAAGAAGATCCTGCAGGAGGAGCTTCAGGCGACCCTTGGGACGCTCCCCGTCTACGTCCTTCATGAGAAGAAGGGTCCGGACCACCGCCCTGAGTTTGTATACAGGGTCCTCATAGGCAGAAGAGTCGCTGGCGAAGGAAAGGGTCGCAACAAGGCCGAGGCTACCCAGAACGCCGCCCTGGATGCCCTTCGGGCCCGTGGAAGCCTTTCCTGAACCGAAATTACGACAAGGCCATAATTACATGGCCTCGAAATGGTTGCCGTGGCATGGGAGCTGCGGAGCACTTATGTGGTCCCATGTCCCTAGACATACGTATACGGGACTGTTTCCCACGTAAGATCGTGCCTGGAGCAGTTTCTTCACCGCAGGGGGTTGATCAGGCTGATGAAAAAGATACTTGCGGCAGTGGACGGATCCCCGCTCACTCACAACGTGATCATGGCTGCAGTTGAGGAGGCAAGGTGCCATGGTGCGGAACTTCATATTGTCCATGTGCTGGAGAACGCCTGGGCAGAAGGAGACGTTGCAAGGGAACTGGCAATACGTGACCTTGAGGAGGAGGCTGCATCCCTCCTCTCATCGATGAAGGCAGAAGCAGAAGCACAGGGTGGCGAGGCCGTATTGCACCTTCTCAGGGGTCATCCCGGAGACCGGATCGTTGACTGCGCCATTGATATTGGTGCTGACATGGTCGTTCTCGGGTCATTGGGCAGGAGCCAGGTCAAGCGGATGATAGCCGGGAGCGTATCCACCTTTGTGGTCACCCACTGCCCCATCACCACCATGGTGGTAAAACCCGGTTCCTGAATGCCGCTCCCGCGTGAAGAGCATGAGGAGAGAGTGGTCTTTCCTCTGCTCCTTTGGGAGAATCCGCGCCAGCCCGGCAATTATCCAAACCTGCCACACGCCAGACAAGTCACCCCATGAACCCCGGGCCTTTGATCCGCTTGCAATCCCTTTGCCTGCTGAGAGGGAAGAATTTCATCGTCAGAAGTCTAAAACTCTGCACGATTATTCATCGATGAACGATGCTTGCTCCGGGAATGACGGTCCCACCCTGCGGCAGGGAATCATCCAGGCAGTGGTACTTGCGGCAATCGCAATGGCAGTTATCGACGGGATCGTGGTGAGCATCGCCCTCCCATCGATCACGAGGGACTTCTCTTCCGACGTGGCCCTTTCTCAGTGGATCATCACCGCCTACCTCGTTACCGAGACGAGTCTGCTCCTCATCTTCGGGAGGCTCTCGGAGTTCACTGGGAAGAGGACACTCTTTTTGGCCGGGCTCGTGCTCTTCACCACGAGTTCTCTGGCCTGCGGCCTTGCAGCCAGCCTGCTCGAGCTCATCGTATTTCGCGTGATCCAGGCCAGCGGTTCCGCCATGATATTCTCCATAAGCGCGGCCATCCTCTTTGAGACTTCGGTCCCCGGCAGCCAGGGGAAGGTGATGGGCTACATCGGGGCGGTCACGGCCGCGGCGGGCCTCGCGGCTCCGATCCTGGGCGGTTTCATCACCGACGCCCTGGGCTGGGCATTTATTTTCCTGATAAACGTCCCCATAGGGGCTCTCGGACTGGTTCTCTTCGCCCGCCATTCTCCACCCGGTGAAAGGCGCGACACGTCCATACGGATGGACTGGGCCGGGTCTGCTACCCTTGTCATCGCGCTACTCTTTCTTGTACTCTTCCTCGTCCGGGTGTCATCTGCTCTCTCGTGGTCTGCCGAGTCAATGGTATTCCTCCTTGTATCAACCCTCTCCATGATCCTCTTCCTGGTCGCAGAATCCAGGAGCTCCCATCCACTCCTTGACCTCTCCATATTCAGGAAGCTCGGTTTTACTCTTCCCAATCTTGCCATGGTATGCATCTACATGGCATTCTTCATGCTGAACCTCATCGGACCTTTCTATCTCGAGGGGGTGATGGACCTGACACCATCCCAGGTAGGGCTCGTCTTCCTGATCGCCCCTCTGATCATGGTCATTGCTTCCCCCCTCTCGGGCTGGCTGTATGATCGATATCATCTCTTTTCACTCCCCACACTGGGAATCCTGCTCACCGGGGTTTCACTGCTTCTCCTCGGCTTCGTGGTGGTGCTCCAGGATCTCCTGCTGATCGTCCTCCTGTTCATCCCGCTCTCGATCGGAATCTCGCTCTTCCACAGCCCAAGCAGCACCGATATCATGCGGGCGCTTCCCATCGCAAAGTCGGGACTTGCATCCAGCGTGAGTGCAACTCTTCGGAACCTGGGGATGACACTAGGCGTCTCTGTGGCAGGAATACTCTTCACAAAAGAACTTTATGATACAGGATATACCGGACCGGTCCAGGAAGCAGCCGCGGGCGTTCTTGCAGGAGTGATTGGAAACCTTCTCTTTATTGCAGCGGCGTTGTGCGGTGTAGGAGCCGCGCTTTACCTGGCAAAGAACATCCTTATCGACCGTGTCTGAAGAAGCGGAAAATTTACAATCCTGCCCCCATGCGCAATCCCGAAACTGGGAGGGGATGCTATTATGAAGGATTCCCGCAATCTCCCTTTCAGGGATTCCACATGAAGATTCTATATGTCTATGCTCACCCGGAACCAAGATCATTCAACGGTGCACTCAAGGATGCTGCCATGGTCACGCTTGCCGTAAAAGGGCACGATGTGAAGGTCTCGAATCTCTATGCGGTCAGGTTCAAGGCCATTCTGGACGCACAGGATTTCCGGATCAGGGGCCGGCACGACATCTTCAACCCTGCAGCGGAACAGATCCACGGGATACGCACCGGGAGCCTGGCTCCCGACATACAGGAAGAGATTGAGCGTGTGTCATGGGCCGATCTCATCATCTTCCAGTTCCCCCTCTGGTGGTCTTCGATGCCCGCCATACTCAAAGGATGGTTCGACCGCGTATTTGCCCAGGGATTCGTGGTGGATATCGAGGCCGGCAAGGTATACGGGCAAGGCCTTCTCAAGGGGAAGAGAGGGATGCTGGTGGTGACCTGTGGCTCGTCAGAGGAGATGTACTCTCCTTCGGGGGTGCATGGTGACATCCGGAGACATCTCTCGGTTATCGAACACAACATCCTCGAGTTCACCGGGATCGAAGTGCTTCCCCCGTTCCTCGTATTCGAGGTCCCATCGATCTCTGCCGATAGGGCCGGGCAGGTCCTGAAAGAATATGAGAGCCGGCTCGCCGCACTTCCCCTTTGAACCTATTGGGGGAGGTTCATTCCGGTCCGCTCTTCTGGCGACTTTCACCTGCCACCCTGGTCTCGTTCGCTTCCCTCGAGACAAGGCAGAATATCCCGCCTATCAGCATCACGATGTCCAGGGGGGGCAGCACGCAGGAGATGATGGCAAATATCCCTGCCCGTGAAAAATCACTCCTCTCTGTGGCATTGAGAGCAAGAAAACCTATGAGAAGCCCGATTACCTTGACAAGGAAGATCGGTACCAGTATCAGGAGGGGTATTGTCAGGCTGATATCCAGCGCAAAGAATCTCCCGGCCGTGTACATGATCGCGGCGAGCACCCCAATGCACAGGAGCACGAGGATCCCGAGAATGAGTGAGACCAGGATGAGGATCTTGCCTATCTTGGCCTCTGCGCTTATTCCTTCCATGTTCAACATCTCATCTGCACCACTCTCACATTTCATCCATGCATCCCCTTGAATCTATTGCTGAAAGACTGGACTAAAAGCCCGTGTGTGAAGGGAATCTGCCCATGGGATAAAAGGACAGCGGTTGCAGGAACAATACGGCTTTGAAAATAGCGGCACTACCTCTCTTCATCCTGCCTTGCAGGGCAGAAATTGCAGAGGGCAAATGAGACATCCTTGTGTTTTTCCCTGACGGGGCAGTAGAAGGCACCTTTTTTCTCCTCCACCCTGCCCCCACCGGGAAATGGTGTCCCGACAGGATGTCCGGGTTTCTCCAGGACGAACATGACATAGCATGCGAGGAGATAGTAGAACAACCTGTGCAGAGGGGAATGGAACTGTGGAAGGTATTCGGCCTTCAGGTCGAATGCATAGCAGCCATCCGGAACCATTTCTAGATACGAGAGATACAGTTCTCTCTCTCTTATAGGCCCTTTCAAGCCGCTGAATCCACCGCGCGTACACGTAGTGAGAAGAGAGTGGTGGGAGTCCACGATCTGTGAGAGCAGATAAGGGCCCGCCACATTCCGATACGAGGGAGGAAGGCGATGCACTTCATGCCTGACCCTGCCCATAATCACCTGGAGATCGAACAGAGAGTATGCAGATACCTCTCTT
>DUGV01000302.1 GCA_013331225.1 Methanolinea sp. | reverse complement strand
GGAGGAAGCGGGGGAGGGTTCGGAGGCGGAGGATCTTTTGGGGGAGGCGGAGGATTCGGAGGCGGGGGAGTGGGTGGCCGATGAAGTATGGGGCGTCTGTATGGGGAGGTCTTCATGGACTGCACTGAAGGACGCATTGGCCGGGTCTTTGTCCTCCGCATCGATCACGGAGAAGACATCCTTGAGACACTTTTGCAATGCATCCGGGAGAAGGAGATTTTCTGTGGGACTGTCCAGGTGCTCGGGGCACTCGGGAAGGGGCAGATGGTGACAGGGTCAGAAGAACCGGTCCTCCCTCCCCTCCCACACTGGGAGAAGGTTGATGGGGGGTGGGATATCTTCGGGGTAGGCACTATCTCATGGGGAGAGGACGGCCCGCACCTCCACCTTCACTCGGCGGTGGGACGAGGAACGCGTTCACTGGCAGGGTGCCTCCGCGAACAGGCGCGAGTCTACATCGTGGTGGAGGCG
Organism: Methanolinea sp.; assembly: GCA_013331225.1. Lineage (GTDB taxonomy): Archaea > Halobacteriota > Methanomicrobia > Methanomicrobiales > Methanospirillaceae > Methanolinea_A > Methanolinea_A sp11423u. The sequence goes on along the minus strand of DUGV01000302.1, from coordinate 6,951 downwards.
GTCATTCTTGAGATCAATGGCATTCATACGGTCCGGACTCACGACGAAACAACCGGGCTCACCCTTCCCCGGTTTCTCCCGGGGAATCCCCCATGAAGAGGAGACAGCCGAAGTTCCTGCCGATGAGCAAGGGGGAGGGAAAGGGCCTCCGAATCGACCAGTTCGACGTGATCCTTGTCAGTGGTGACGCCTACGTAGACCATCCCTCATTCTCAACCGCGATCATCGGCAGGGTGCTCTGGGACGCCGGGTTCACTGTGGGGGTGATCGCCCAGCCGGACTGGAAGGGCAACGATGATTTCCTGCGGCTCGGGGACCCCCCCCTATTCTTTGCTATCTGCCCCGGCAACTGTGACTCTCTCGTGAACAATTACACGGCTGCAAAGAAAAGGCGCTCAAGCGACGTCTACTCCCCGGGGGGCATACCCCGGAGGCCGGATAGGGCAGGGATCGTCTATACGGACAGGGTCCATGCACTATTCCCCGGAATTCCTATCGTGCTGGGCGGGATCGAAGCGTCCCTGCGGAGATTTGCCCACTACGATTACTGGTCCGACTCTGTCCGTCACTCCATCCTCGCGGATGCACCCGCAGACCTCCTGGTGTACGGAATGGGAGAGCAGCAGGTCAGGGAGATTGCCCTTCGCCTCGATAAGGGAGAACCCCCCGTATCCCTGACCGATATCCGTGGAACAGTCTACCGGGTCCCGCCCGCGCAGTACGATGGCACATGCGGATTCCCCGCTCTCGAGATACCTCCATTCTCCGAAGTGGCGGCCGACAAAGTCGCCTATGCCCGGGCATTTGCCACGCATTACCGCGAGCAGAACCCTCTCAGGGGGAGGGCGGTCGTGCAGAGGCACCCGAAGACCATCATCATCCAGAACCCGCCTGCGCTCCCTCTCTCTACGCAGGATCTGGATGCCATCTATGAGCTGCCATATTCCCGGGAGGTCCACCCGTCGTATACGCTTCCTGTCCCGGCGCTGGAACCGGTCAGGTTCTCGCTCACCAGCCATCGCGGGTGCTTTGGAGGCTGTTCTTTTTGCGCCCTCACCCATCACCAGGGGCGCATAATCCAGAGCAGGAGCATCGATTCGCTCGTAAAAGAGGCAATCCGCCTGACAAGGATGCGGGGTTTTTCAGGGATTATCAGCGATGTCGGCGGGCCGACCGCGAACATGTACGGGATGGAGTGCGCCCGCTGGCAGACGGAAGGACCCTGCCCTGACAGGGCCTGCAGCGTCGGGTGCCCGAACCTCCTGGCCTCTCACCGGAGGCAGATGGCACTTCTCAGGCGCTTAAGAGAAGTGCCGGGTGTGAGAAGGGTCTTCATCGGGTCCGGCATGCGGTACGACCTCATCGTGGCAGACCCCGAAGATCCCCTTCCCGAGATGTGCGCGCACCACATATCGGGACACCTGAAGGTCGCCCCCGAGCACACCTCCCCTGCAGTCACCGCGTTGATGGGAAAGCCGGGAAAGGAAGTCTTCGAGCGGTTCCTTGCATCATTCAGCAAATGCCAGGAAGGAAAGGAGAAAAAGCAGTACATTCTCCCTTACTTCATGTCCAGCCATCCCGGGTGTACTGTCGGGGACATGGTCGACCTCGCAGTATTCATCCGCGACCACGACCTCTACACCGAGCAGGTGCAGGATTTCACGCCCACCCCGATGACGGTGTCGACCTGCATGTACTATACCGGGCTCAATCCCCTCACCCTCGATCCTGTCCATGTGCCGAAAGGACATGAGAAACAGGTCCAGCGGGCCCTTCTCCGGTACCGGGACAGGCATGTCAGGGGCCTGGTAGAAGAGGGGCTTTGCTTTGCCGGGAGAAAAGATCTCCTGCAGAAAGGGAGGGGGGGCCTCCTTTCTTCGCGCGAAAAAAAGGGAAAGTCAGGGATGAGGCAGGAGGAGTGTTAGCGTTCCGGGATATCGATCCCCCTGTTCTCGCAGGGGAGGCAACGGGACATCTTCTCGTCGAATATGCGGTACGCGTTTGCCAGCACCGAAGAGTTTGAGATCATCCCTGCAATCAGGATCACTTCCAGGATCTCCTCCCTGGTAGCTCCTTTCTTCGCCGCAGCCTGCATGTGGTAGCTGGTACAGTGCGGACAGCGCAGAGCCGCACCGACCGCCATGCTGATAAGTTCTGTATACTTGGGGTCGATGGCACTGGTCTTTATCACCGCGGTCTTGTAGAGTAGGTGGGATATGAGCACCTCGGGCCGTTCTGCCATCCGTTTGAAGATGAGGGGTGCACGGCCGTACTCCACCTCGATATCCTTCATCCATGCCTCTGCGATCTCTTCTCCACCGCGGGATACGATCTCCTGAAGGGTGAGTTCGAACTCCTCAAGGTCGTTCATGTGCAGCCTTCCAGTCTACATATCGTCCTGCAGGACTCATTATACTGCTGCAAGGGCCCGATAGGTGTGAAAAAATTCGCAGTGAAAGTCATGTTTTTATCCGAGTTGCGCCAAAGATCTGGATGGTTCCCAGACAATTGAGGACCAGGAGAGATATATATGGTAAACTGGAGTCCTTTTCTACACTCCACATGCCTGGTGCTGCTCGTCGCGCTTTGTTTCGGAGCGATAGGAGCGGTCCAGGCTGCACCGATGAGATACGATCTTACCGAAAAATTTTCATCGCACCGGATGCAGGATAACAGTCCTGGCAATACGCCGGGAGGAAACATGTGTGCACCGGTTACGTATTCCCGCGCTGATATTGCCAGTGCAGCCGCACCCTGGAAGAGAGATCACTCTTCCCCGGGCATTGTCATGCGCGAAAGCGGCATGGGTGAGACAATTCCGATTGTGTCGGGCACCCAGAAGTTCAACTTCACCATCCCTGAACGGAACACGACGACGGTTCCTGGCAGGAACATCTCATTCAACCGCCCGGTCGGGAAAGCATCCCTCGTGTCAGGCACCGGGACCGTGGTCTACATGGATCTCGAGGGCGGCTTCTATGGCATCATCGCCGATGACGGCGCCCGTTACCTCCCCGATCTCCTCCCGGCATCCTGCAAGGTGGATGGGATAAGGGTGAAGTTCACGGGCATGGAGAAGAGCGGGGAAGCCAGCATTTACATGTGGGGAACATCCCTTCGAATCCTGACGGCAATGCCTCTCGGTGAAGAGGTAAAGGCCGAGGGGCGTATCCAGTATATCGACCTTGAAGGCGGCTTCTATGGCATCGTCGCCGCTGATGGAAGGTCTTACCTCCCCCTGAACCTGAACAAAGAATTCCAGGTTGACGGGATGAAGGTCTCTTTTACTGCGAGAACGGTCCCTGACACCCTGGGCATCTACATGTGGGGAATTCCGGTCACCGTCATCTCCATATCTGCAAGACAGGGGGAGGACAAGTCGGCTTCCCAGTCCCTCATCGGGCCATGGACCCTTTCCGGCATGGCAAGGGGAGCTGCGGTCGCCCCTGTGATCCAGGGGACTACGATCACGGCAGAGTTTACCAGTGATGGCAGGGTCAGCGGGACCGCAGGCTGTAACCTCTATTTTGCACCATTCGAGCAGAGTGGCACTACCCTCCGCATCGGGCCTGCAGGTTCGACAGAAATGTACTGTTTCGATGCGTCGAGAACGATCATGAAGCAGGAGAGTACCTACCTGCAGCTCCTGGGGGAGGCAGCATCCTGGAAGATCAGTGGAGGCAATCTCGTGATCTCGGACGCATCAGGCCAGGAGATACTGGTCTTTTCACCCGGTATTGCGGATGCATCCGACAGAACAGAACCTCTCGTTGAGTTCTGGAGGACCGGCGGGTTTGCAGGGATGAACGACCACCTGGAAGTGTATCCCGACGGGAGCGTTTCCCTGACCCGGAAGGAGTATTCTGTCGGGTTCACACTCTCTGAAGCAGACCTCGGGACCCTCAACTCACTTCTCCAGGAATCAGGGTTCATGGCCCTCTCCTCCGAGTACCGGGCTGCTCCCGGGAGTGCGGATCTTTTCCTCTACCAGGTCCGCGCACATGGGAAGACCGTGCTCGCAGAGGACACCGTGATACCGGGATCCCTCCAGCCCCTCATCGACGAGCTTGTCCGCCTGGTGGAGGAGAATGCCCCGGATGACATCGCACCCCCACGAATTCACTGAACACACTTCCCCCCCCTTTTTTTCTCGTTGTCCTTGTTGCCCATGGGGAATACCTGCACCCCCTGGAAGGACCCTCACCGGAAGGACGACACCTCTTCCCCTTTTTAAGGCAGTCGCAGTTGAACGGACCGACCGATTCCTTTTATATCAGCGCAACCGAGAGTCTTGTGCATGAGAGGGGTCGGAATGAAGGTATGGCGCAATATTCACTGGTTGATGTTATTTGTGGCAATGGCGGTGCTCCTCTCGTTTTCTGGCTGCATCTCGCCTCAGGACTTCGTGGCAGAACCCGGCCCCGGTCCTACAGGGACGCTCACCCCTGCAACGACTCCCACCGCCGGCATTCCCACAGAGGAGGGAGGAATTGGTGTACTGCCAGTGGTCCGGGGAGGGACATCACAGTATTTCGTGAAGATGCCGTACGGATACATGGTGACGAGTCCTACTACCGGGGTCCGTCTCTCAGTCATAGAGATAAAAGATGATCTCGATGCCACTGGGCAGCGGGTCATCAGCGGGAAGATCAAGAACGACGAGAATTATCGCATCGACCATATCACCGTGTATTTCAACCTGTACAATTCGAACGGAAATCTCATCGGGAATGCATATGCAAGCGTGAACTCGCTTGGCCCCGGAAAAGTGTGGAGGTTTACGACAAACCCGTTCGCCTACAAAGATTACCAGTATTACGAGATGGCCGGGACATTCACCGCCTGAACGAGGGGGATTGAGGGGCCCTCCCTCCCACATGTCGCCCGTTCAGACCATCATGTTGGTCTCTGAAAATGGCTTTATCCTGACGAGGATGTAGTCTCTCATTCGGGAGGGTAAAACCTCTGCGAGGTCCCCGATCGTCACTCCTTCGTCGACCACTGTTGCCCGGAGCCGTGACGCATACGCGTCGTATGGCAGCTTGACCCGGAGCCCCGTCATCTGCACGGTGATGGGGGTCGGGGAGAGGACTTCGTGGATGTCGTCAATTTTTTCGGATATGATGTCCATCAGGCGTGCAGGGGAGATGGAGAGTGGGTCCTTGGCCATCTCCTCACGTTTCCTGTCAAGCACGCGTGTGACTTCTGCCACCACGTCGTCAAGCCTTGATATCTCTTCGGCTTCCTTGGTCCGGTGCATGAAACGGCCAACCCCGCCCACGTATCCATCCACGGGTGGATCGATGATGGCCCTGAGGGCCTCTACCGGCGGACCACCGCAGAGGACAATGGGGACATCGATTCCCCTGCGGAGGACTGGGAACTTCTGCTCGATGCAGGTCTCGAAGTCCCCGAGCAGGTATACTGCCAGGTCATGCTCGTTGATCACATCCCTCTCCTCGTCATTCAGCTGAGCGATGCGCTTCCCAAAGCCCCTTGCGAGTCCTACCATGTTGGTCTTGGCCCCGAAGCGGCGGATGTACTCGGCAACGTCGCATGACGCATGGGGGAGGTGATGGATCTCAAGCGACATGGTCACCACCGCGATCTCGGTCCCCACCAGGGGTGAAGGGGTGATCTCCCCGGTAAGCGGCTTACCCACCTTCCGGATAAGATCTATGTCCTCCTTTGGCACGAGTGCCTGGAGCACGACCTCCTGCGCGATGATGTGTTTCTGGATGATGTAGCCGCCGAGATCCTCGATGAGGTCAATGATCTCGTCGTGGCGGTAGATGCCCCCCTTGTAGGTGACAGGAACCAGGATCACAGGCGCTCCCCCATCAACGAAAATTTCTCCCTGACCATGTCCTCGATATCCTCGGGGAGCGTGTCCTCGCTTGCGACGAGATAGAACCGCCCGTTCCCGTAATACTGCCTCCGCACCTTGAACCCCTCTGGCTGGATCACCTGCAGGGCGTAAATCAGGTCCTTGTAGATGGACTCGCTCGGGTCAAAGACCGGGATCTCTTCGAGACCTTCCGACTCATCGTCGCCAATATCAAGCATGATGGTGAAGCGGTCAGGCTGTTCGACCCGCTCCTTTCCGAACTTCTCCCAGAGTATCCGCAGCAGCGGTGCAAGGTATGCCTCGTCGCCGATGGAGATGGTCACTTTCCGCTCTTTCCTGTTCACATCGGAAAAATCGCGCACTTTCACAGTTCCCGGGAGCTTCCTCGTTATCCCGGTCGCGATGAAAAGGGGGACCCGGGGGTCGATGAAGATGTGCAGTTTCTGGATCACCCGGATGAGGTTATGGTCGAGGAGCACCACGTCGGCGATGCGGCTATAGTATTCTCCGCCGGCCTTTTCAGGGCATTCCACCTCGAAATACTCCACTGCCTCCATCTAGTCTCCCTTGATAAACCCTGATGCCAGGAGTGCGGACCCCACCGCGCCGATGTACTGGGAGTGGTGCGGGACCACGATCTCGGTCTGGAGGAGGTCTCCCATGGCCCGGACAAGGCCCTGGATAAGGGAGGTCCCCCCAACCATGATCACCGGGTCCTTTATGTCCACCTCCTGGAGCTGTTGCTCGAAGACCTGCTCTGCAACGCTGTGGCAGGCGGCGGCGGCCACGTCTTCGGGACTGCTGCCCGCGGCCAGGGCGTTCACCAGGCTCTGTGTGCCGAATACGATGCAGTAGCTGTTCATCGGGACCTGTTTTGAGATCCCCTTCATTGCGAGTGGTCCCAGTTCCGTAATATCGACCCCCAGTCGTTTTGCAGTCATTTCAAGGAACCTGCCGCTCGCACCTGCACAGATGCCCCCCATGGTGAACGTCCCCGGGATGCCGTCCTGCACGGTGATCGCCTTGTTATCCATGCCTCCGATATCGATTACGGTCGATGCCCCCCGCTGGGTGTCTGCAAGGTACACGGCACCCTTGGAGTT
>DUGV01000019.1 GCA_013331225.1 Methanolinea sp. | reverse complement strand
GGGATGACCATGGGCGATGATGTCGACCGGGCACTGGTAGGCACCCTGGATCATGTCCTCGGTCAGTTCCCGCGAATCATGGGTGAAGAGGCGCCGGTTGAGGCAGGCTACCTTGGTGACGTGGGATACGATCACCCCGATATCGTGGGTGACCATCACAATCGTCATGGTGCGGGCAAGGTTGCCGAGGATATCATAGAACTGGGTCTCGGTGGGGGCATCGACAAATACAGTCGGCTCGTCAAGAAGGAGCACCTGCGGGTCGCCAACCAGGGCCCGGGCAATCACTACCCGCTGCTGTTCCCCGCCCGAGAGGTCCCGGATGGCCCGGTCAGCGAGATGGGTGATTCCCATGGTTGCGAGTGCCTTGTCGGCGAGCACCACATCGTGGGCACTGAATCTCTTCAGGATTCCGGTCTTTCGTCCGAGAAGGCCAAAGAGAACCATCTCCCGGACGCTGACCGGGTAATGGAAATCAAAGGTGCGCAGCTGGGGAACATAGCCGAGAAGATGCCGTTTCTCATATGGACTTTCGCCAAGGATGCGGACGATGCCACGATCAGGGGGAATGAGCCCGAGGATGACTTTTAAGAGCGTGGTTTTTCCACCGCCATTCGGCCCGATGATGGCATAGACATCGCCCGGCAGAACTTTGAGATTGATCCCTTCGAGTATCACCTCGCCGTTTCGTTTGAGCCAGAGGTCAGCAACCTCAATGACCGGCACTTCTGCCATTTACTGCCCTCCCCGTGTGAATGCCTGCGCAACCTTCCTGAGATTGCCCAGGTAGTCTTCCTCAAGCCCGCTTACCAGTACCAGGGTTCCCCCGATCTCGTGGGCAATCACCGTTGCGCTCTTTGTGCTTGATTCCGGTGATGCGAAGATTACGGTGATGTTCTCTTCTTGTGCCTGCCGTATGAGGTTCTCGATTCCTGCAGGTGACGGGTCCTTTCCCTCGTTCTCGATGGGGATCTGAACGAGGCCATAATCCCGGGCAAAGTATGACCATGCCGGATGGTAGACCATGAAGGTGTGGACCTGCTGGCTGGCAATATCCCTTGAGATCTCCGTGTCGAGTGCATCGATCTCCTTCTGGTAGCTATCAGCATTAGATCGGTACTCGCCCGCGTGAAGCGGATCTGCTCTGGCAAGGCCAAGGTAGGTGTTCTCGACCATGATCCGGGCGTTCTTTGGCGAGAGCCAGATGTGGGGATCGGTACCTCCCCCCGTTTCGGGGTCTTTGGAACGATCTCCTGGTGCTGCAATTTCCTCGTGGTCATGGCCGCCTGCGATAAACCCGATCCCCTCGGAACTGTCCACGACGGTCATGCGGGGGTTTACGCCTTCAAGTTTGTCCATCCATGCCCGCTCGAAGTCGATGCCCGATCCTACCTTGATATAAATCGACGCCCTGCTGATATCCTCCAGCTGTTTCGCCGTGGGTTCGTGGGTATGGGGGCTTGCACCCGGGGGAACAAGGACGATGACGCGGACATGCTCCCCACCGATACGCTCCACGAATTGTTTCTGGGGCAGGATCGTCACGGCAACCGTGAGTGGTTCGGTCCCGTTGTCCGTTGTTACTCTCGTGCTCTGCTGATCAAGACACCCTGCTGCAATGAGCAGGACCATGATCCCTGCAATGGCACAGAGCGATCCGATCCCGTGGATCCCCCCGTTTGCTCCTTCCCAATCCCTGAATTTTTGCATCGTGCGCACCTTATTTTTTGGAGTATCTCCAAAATTTTAAAAACCGGCTTTTCTACGATTGCTTTCCCCGCCCCCGCTCAAGGCAGTCATCGTCATGGGTGATCTCACCGCAGGCGCTCTGCCGGGGGTGTCCCATGAAATGGCAGATACGGTCGACCGCTTTTTTTGTGACCTGGCTCTCGAACCGGGAAGCCTCGCTGCAGGCATCCTTTGGGAGAAGCCCGTTCCGGACGAGCATGAGGCTGAGGATCCGGTGTCTTTTTACCAGGAATTCTGCATGTTGTTCACCGGTTTTGGTCAGGCAGACTCCGTGGTATGGGACATGGCGGATATACTCCGCAGCAGCAAGTTCGGTAAGGGTTTTAGTGATAGTCGAGGGATCGACATTGAATGCCGATGCAATCTCGCTTGTCCTTACCATCCCCCCGGTCTGGAAGATGAACTTGAGGTACTCCACTTTCCGGGCGGACAGGGCAAGGCCGCATTCAGGCTCCATGCTGAAGTGTATGGTTACCTGTCAGAATAAAGTTTGGGGAGAGTCCAAATTTTAGTAGATGTCTTGTGGTACTTTTTTCCGGCAGGAGTATCTCCGGCAATTGCGGGCGAAGAACGAATACTATAAGGCCCAAAATAGTCGCGGAATTTCTGTATTGTAATCCCGGATGTATCTGCACCAGACCGCTCCCTATCGTGAGAAAGGAGTTGGCGGATCTTTTTTTGCGTGCCAGATTTCCCGGGCCCGGTTGCATTGCGGGCAACCATTGAAGATTTACAGGTTAAAACCTGGAGTACAGGCCCACGTTTTCCAAAACCCGCTATGGTTCAGGGAATCCGACTTGTATTTGTTTTCCGGGGTGCCGGATCCTCTTTACCAGGAGGTAGCGGCTCTTTTTCGGATCGGATGGATTTTTCCCGCTGGTCTGCTCGATCTTTGTGACAATGAAGGGGAACTGACCGAATGGTCCGGTTCTCAGCCTCCGCAGGAATGCAGATACCGTATTACTCTGGTACCGTGTCAGTTCAAAACGGTTGCGGAGTTCATGCACCGTTATCCACCGTTCATCAGCGGCGTTCTCTTCCATGTATGTTTCGAGCAGCTCAGGGATGTCGGGGTATTTTCTCATTCTTCACGTTCCATGGTTTTTCTGTTGCAGGTTTTTTTCCTGTTTCAGGATTCGACCCTTGATATCAGGTTCTCCATGACAGCGGGTCGCCGATCCTCGATCCCCCGTATCTTTGGAATGGTGAGGCCATGCATGATGAGATGGCAGACCCCCGGGCTATCCTTCCTGCTCCCAAAGAGGATCACGTGTTTTTATCGCTCTTTCCCTTAAGGGGCTGCCCATTTGG
>DUGV01000159.1 GCA_013331225.1 Methanolinea sp. | reverse complement strand
GAAGAGGACGTCCTCGATACCTGGATGGACTCTTCCATCTCGGTCATGAACGTAACCGGGTGGAACGGGGCGTCCATGCCGCCGCTCTTCCCTGCAGAGCTCCGCCCGCAGGGGCACGATATCATCAGGACGTGGGCGTTCTACACCATCCTCCGTTCCGTGGCCCTTACCGGGTCGCGGCCATGGGACCAGATCCTCATCAACGGGATGGTGCTCGGCGAGGACGGCTTCAAGATGAGCAAGAGCCGCGGCAACATCATCTCCCCCGAGGAGATCATCGAGAAGTACGGGGCCGATGCTCTCCGCCAGTGGGCGGCCGCCGGTGCAGCCACCGGCTCGGACATCATGTTCAACTGGAACGACGTCGTTGCCGCCTCCCGCTTCCAGACCAAGTTCTGGAATATCGCCCGATTCGTGCTCCTCCAACTCGAGCGCCAGCCCTATTCCCGCGACGCGCCCATCGGGGCTCTTGCCGACCGCTGGCTCATGGCCCGCCTCTCCGGCACGGTGCGGGAGGTGACCGCTGCGATGGAGGCAAGCCAGTTTGACCGCGCCCTGAAGGCCATCCGCGAGTTCTCGTGGGATGTGCTTGCCGACAACTACATCGAGCTTGTGAAGGGGAGGCTCTATTCCGAGGGAAGCGGCCGGGACGGTGCCTGCAGGGTGCTTTACCGCACCCTCGACACCCTCTGCCGCCTGATGGCGCCATTCACCCCTTACTTTGCGGAAGAGTGCTACTCTTACCTCGGCAAGGGGGGCGTGCATGCCTGCACCTGGCCCGAGCCCGAAACGGAGGACCCGGAGGAGCTTTCGAACGGCAATCTCCTCGTGCAGATCGTTGCCGAACTGCGGCGATACAAGCATGAGAAGGGCCTTGCCCTGAATGCCCCGATGGGCAGGGTTGCCATATTCTCGTCTCCCATCACGGATGACTACGGGGACGCGGCGAGGGCGCTCAATGCTCCACTCGACTGGCACGCTGAGCCGCCACACCTTGAAAAAGTTCCGGGCGATCTGCAGTTCAACATGGCAGTCATCGGTCCTGCGCTCCGGAAAGATGCGGGAGCATTCATGAAGGCAGCACGGGCGCTGCCCCCTGACCTCCAGGAGAACCCCCCCATTGAACTCGATATCGGGGGGCGGAAAGTTTCGGTTCCGGAGGGAGCATTCTCACTTCAGTACAGATACCTCGAGGCGGGAGAGCAGGTGGACGTGATCAGCGTCGGCGATGTGATCGTGACGATCCACACCACTCCCTGATCAACCGTTCAGAAAAAGAGGCGAGTTCTCCCTCCTCCATCTCCGCGTCCACCACCACGAACCTTGAAGGCTCTTCTCCTGCCAGTCGGAGGTAATTTTCCTGTACCCGTGCGAGCAGGGACGCTTCTTCAAAGTGCTCCCTCTTTCCCGCCAGTTTTTTCCGCGATAGCGCCACCTCAACCGGGAGGACGAGGAGGAGCGTATGGTCAGGGGGGACCGTCCACCCGTCATGCACCTGCCGGAGCCAGGTGAGGGGGTCGGGGAGCACCCCTTCGAGAGTAGCCCACTGGTAGGCATACCTGCTGTCGGCGTACCGGTCGGAGATGACATGCTTCCCGGCTGCAAGTGCAGGCCTGATCACAGAATCGAGGTGAGCAGCGTGATCAGCAGCAAAGAGGAGTGCCTCGGTCACCGGGTCCACTTCATCTGCGATGGCCCTCCGGACCTGCTCGCCGATCCAGGTGGCGCCCGGCTCCCTCGTGAATACCGGTGCAAGGTCCAGGAGAGCATGCTGGAGCGAGGCATTGAGGGTGCTCTTGCCACTGCCGTCTATTCCTTCCAGGGTGATCAGGACCATGTACCCCTCCGCAGGTCCTCGACCGGGATCGAACCGCGGTGCACCGCGGTCGCGACGATTGCCCCGTCGAAGCCAAGCGCCGCCAGCCTGTCCAGGTCATCGGGAGCCGCCACGCCTCCGCCATAAAGGAGGGGAGAATCGTACGCACTCCTGCAGGCGGCCAGCGATTGGCAGGGCACTCCTTTCCCTGTCCCCACCGCTTCCACGTTCAGGATGATTGCACCCTCGAAACTCCATTCCTCCGCCCTTTCGAGAAGTAAGCAGGGATCCTCGCCTGATGGCATGACGCTCCCGTTTCGCACGTCCACGCTCAGATAGCCTCCCTCGTAGGTTGAAAGGTCGGCCTGAGAGGTCTCGGTCGCTGCAATGTCGATGATCCCGGGATCATGCAGGTAATCTTCCGGTCCCCTGCAACCGCGGTCTAGGTAGCAGGTCTCTACGTAACGACTGCAGGTCCTGACGTGGCCTGTGTGATCGCCGGCCCCCATGATCCGGTCTAGGTCGGCAACGTACAGGTGTTTCGGGGCGAGTTGCTGCACGTATCCCGCAGGATCTGCTGTTGATGAGAGCCCCCAGGTGAGCGGGAGGTAGGAACCACGGTTCCCCGATGCCCCGTGCACTACCAAGCCGGCCTTCAAATCCATGGCCAAAATCAATTCCATGCTATTAGCGCAATCACTATTAGCCAGCAGGATCATTAAATCCTATGCAATTACTTGTCAGCCCGAGGGACATTGAGGATGCCAGACGTTCTCTTGCTGCTGATATCGTGGACGTGAAGAAGCCGTCCGAGGGATCTCTGGGTGCAAACTTTCCATGGGTGGTACGGAGCATCAAGGCCCTCTCCCCGAAGCCTGTCAGCGCCGCAATCGGTGATTTCGATTTCCGGCCAGGGGGCGCTTCCATGGCCGCATACGGAGCTGCATGCGCAGGGGCTGACTATATCAAGGTAGGGCTGATGTTCGACGGGGCCGAACGTGCGAGGGAGCTGATCCAGGCCGTCGTGCGGGCCGTCAAGGAGGAGTTCCCTGAGAAGAAGGTGGTGATCGCGGGCTACTCGGATTACCAGCGCCTGGGGAGCATCTCCCCCTTTGTGATATCCCCCCTTGCTGCGGAGGCCGGGGCCGATGTTGCAATGGTCGACACCGGGATAAAGGACGGACGCAGCACGTTTGAATTCATGAGCGAGGAGGCTCTCGTGGAGTTCTGCTCCGTCAACCGGGAGAGCGGCATGGCAACCGCACTTGCAGGGTCCCTCCGCTTCGAGGATATTCCCGCCCTGAAGCGGATCGGCCCCGACATTATCGGGGTCAGGGGAATGGTGTGCGGTGGAGACCGGAATGACGGAATACGCGAAGAACTGGTCGACCAGCTGGTCAGGATGGTGCACTGACCATGTTCAGGGATAAGCTCGAAGTCCCGCTGGCCCTGACCTTTGATGACGTCCTCCTTATCCCTGCACCGTCGCTCGTCGAGCCAAACGAAGCCGACATTCATACCCGTTTCTCACGTAACATCTCCCTGAACATGCCGCTCGTGGGAGCGGCAATGGACACCGTGACGGAATCGGCAATGGCCATGGCGCTGGCCCGCGAGGGGGGCATCGGGGTCATTCACCGGAACATGTCACCCGAGCAGGAGATCGAGGAGGTACGCCGGGTCAAGCGCGCTGAGGAGCTAATCGAGCGGAACGTCGTCTCAGTCAGCCCTGAAACGAGCGTCTCGGACGTCGAGCGCCTGATGGTGGAGCACGGGATCGGGGGAGTTCCGGTCCTCGAACACGAGAAGATCGTGGGGATAGTAAGCCGAAGAGACGTCCGTGCAATCGCTTCACGCCGCGGCTCCGAGAGCGTGAAGGCAATCATGACGAGGCAGCCGATCACTGCCGGTGAAGACATCTCCATGGAGCAGGCGCTCGAGACCATGTATACCAACAAGGTGGAACGGCTCCCGGTGGTGGACAAGGCGGGCCACCTGATTGGGATCATCACCATGCAGGACATCCTCGAGAAACGCCAGTACCCGAATGCCACACGCGACGCAAGGAAGAAACTCAGGGTTGCCGCTGCGGTCGGACCGTTTGACATCGAGCGGGCGCACCGCCTCGACGAATGCGGCGTAGATGCACTGGTGGTGGACTGCGCCCACGGCCATAACCTCAACGTGGTAAAGGCAATCAGGGACATCAAGGGGAGCACAAATGCGGATATCGTTGCCGGCAACATCGCCACCGCCGCCGCGGCCGAAGACCTGATCGATACCGTCGACGGGCTGAAAGTCGGTATCGGGCCGGGGTCGATCTGCACGACCCGCATCGTGGCCGGGGTCGGCGTCCCCCAGATCACCGCCATCGCGAGCGTTGCAGACGTGACAAGGGACACTGGAATCCCGGTCATCGCCGATGGGGGGATACGGTTCAGCGGAGACGTGGCCAAGGCCATCGCGGCAGGAGCCGACTGCGTGATGATCGGAAGCCTCTTTGCAGGGACCGACGAGTCTCCGGGAAGGGTAATCACGATGAAAGGACGCCGTTACAAGCAGTATAGGGGAATGGGGTCTCTCGGCGTGATGAGCGGCGGAGTCTCAAGCGACCGATATTTCCAGAAGAAGGAGATCGGGAAGACAAAGTTTGTCCCTGAGGGAGTGGAGGGTGTGACCCCCTACGTTGGCACTGTCTCCGATGTCGTATACCAGCTTGTCGGCGGGCTCAAGTCTGCGATGGGGTACACGGGATCAAAGACCATCCAGGAGATGCACGAGAAGACAAGGTTCGTGCGGATCACCGCTGCCGGGCATACCGAGAGCCACCCCCACAACATCATGATCACTGACGAGGCTCCGAATTACCGGATCTCGGATTGAAGACCCAATTCTTTTTCGATCGGAAAAATCTCTCTTTTATATCGGCTTCCCTGGTGAATTTTTCCCAAGGTATAAATACTTCCATAACTAACATGAAGTAATCAATGCTGGACCAGGTAGAGGTTGCCCGACTCCTTGACATCCTTGGAAACCGGAACAGGCGCCGTATCATCGAGCTTTTGAGACAGAAGCCCTGTTTCGTCACCGAGATCTCCGACCGCCTGATGCTCTCCCCGAAAGCCGTGATAGAGCACCTCCAGCTGATGGAGCGCGAGGAGATCCTCGCGTTTCGCCTCGATGAGCGCAGGAGGAAATACTACTTCCTCGCAAACGATATCGACGTGATGGTCAGGCTTCTCAGGCAGGACCAGATCAACCTCGTCATGAAGGACAACTCCCACCGCCTTCGCTCCGCGCTTGCCCGGCTCCAGAAGATGGTGGAGACCAGGGAGGAACTGGCAGAGAGCCTGAAGAACCTTGAGAGGGACATCGATCAGCAGATCAAGGAGATCATCTCGTTTGGACACGATGTCCTGGAAAACGAGACCCAGATAGACCTCCTCATCAGCCTGGCCCACTGCAATCTCACCATCCAGGAACTCTCGGAACTCGTGGAGGCCCCGAGGGATGCCGTATCCGATAGCCTTGAAAGGCTCCGGAAGAAACACATTATTGAGCGGGAAGGGGAGACCTTCCGCCTCTGTGATGCACATGCCCAGTAACGAGAACCCCTACGACGAGTTCATCAGGAACATCGCGAGGATGGTGGAAGACCTCCTGAAGAACATGCCGGAGGAGAACACCACCCGCATCATCGGCTGCACGATCATCACCGGGAACAGTCCGAACAAGCCCCACGTCATCTTCAACGGCGACCGGCAGGACGACGAGATCACATTTGAAGTGATCGAGGGGCCGGACAGGATCTTTGTCACCGCTAACCTGCCCGCCTTCCTGCACTCGGCCCCCTACGCAGACATCACGCCTGAATCCCTGCATATCGTAGTGAACGAGAAGCGGACGAAGGTGGAACTCCCCTGCAGGGTTGACGTGATCCACAGTTACTACCATGTCCGCCACGGGGTCATTGACATTATCCTGAAGAAAAAAGCCGCCGCCCCCGCAAATGCGGGGATCGGGCAGGGGTAGTGCCGCTACCCTATTATTCCGTCCCTTTTTTACTCAATTGCATGAGGAGCCTGACCCCGGGTATCCTCGCTCTAAAAGGTACTTGACAGTTGAGAATGGTGTGGAGCGTCGGAGTACAGCCGCGCAGGTTCCACCCGGCGAAAACAGGTGAGGGACCGGATATGGTCCCCCGTTGCTCCTTTCCACAGAAGAAATGACGATTGAGAAAAATGGTTCAGGCCTGGATGCGTCCGCCGGCAGACACCCACTCTGATATCCGGTTCCTGTCGCTCCTGTATTCGTGGAACTGGTGAAGAGAGACAGTAAGGTCGCGGGTAAATGCAAAATACCCGATCTGTGTGGTCCTGCAGAGGTTCATCGCCATCTCCATCAGGCCCTTTGGATTCGGCCTCGACTCGCCAAGCCAGATATGGAAGATGTTGCCGCCGTCCACAATAGGGAAGAAGACATGCTCGATGGACATCCGCTCCGCCATGGTGACATTTGCACCGGGGGCCACGTGGGTCCCGTTCGTGTAGTATATGGGCAGGTCCCTTGTAGAACCGAGACGTGGCAGGGCTTTCTCGAGGTCCCCCTTGATCACCTTCATCGCACCGCCTCGGTACTCCTTGTTGAGGAGATCCGCGACCGCGAACCGCTGCCCGGTCG
>DUGV01000190.1 GCA_013331225.1 Methanolinea sp. | reverse complement strand
TCAGGCAGGGGGGGGGGGCGGCGGTGTCCACCATCATCCACGTCAGGGTCCCACCGGGACTGTCTGCGCGGGTGTCCGACCTCCCCCCTCCCGGGGCCCCGGTAGTCCAGGGGACAGCCAAATCTGAACTGGTGGAGGGAGGAGAGCATCGCATTGTCCTTCGTTACGGGGTGGCCTGTCTCTCGAGCGGAAATATCCTTTGGAAGGGCATGGACCTCCTGGTATGCGACCAGTTCTTCTCCCTCTCCATTCCCTTCAGGAGTGAACAGTTCCGATCGCCCATGCTGAGAGTGGACCCTGTTGGCATCTACCAGAAGAGGGACGGGCTCGGATTATTCGGGGAGAGGGACCTCGAGAAGGTCACTGTGCTGAAGGGCTCGGGGGTCCGGTCATTCCGCGATTACAGCCCGGGAGACGACCCACGCTCCGTTGACTGGAAACTCTCTGCAAAGTTCGGAAAACTCTTTGTACGGGAGTACGCCGGGCTTTCCGGGAAACATCCTCTCCTGGTCGTGGACCTCCCCGACAACGCGGTCCCGTGCCCGCCTTCCCTGCGCGACACGGTTGTGGGGGCAGCACTCAGTGCCGCGCGGGAGATGAGCACCGGCCCGCACGGCTGCAGCCTGATGGTCATTTCAGGGGCAAACCTCCTTGCATTTCTCCCCGAAGAGAGATCTTTGCACAGGATCGAAAGGGCAATCCTCGAGTTCCACTCTCCCCAGCGTGCCGTCCAGTGTTTCCGGTCGCTTGACCCCGTCACGGCAGAAGCGTTCCGCATGCGCCTTGCAGCAAGTGCATCCTTTCACAGCAGCCTGGAAAAAAGGCTTCTCCTGATATACTCCCGGTTCATCCCGGAGATCCGGCCACTGCCGTTTGATATACAGTGTGCGAGGGCTCTTTGCAGGCGTGGAGAGGCAGCCCTCCACGTCCTTACGACCGGTACCGGGGATATAAGTCATCTCTCCACGCTTGGCCTGCATGCACGGCGGCTGGGCGTGGACGCAAGTCTCGGCCTTCCCGAAGCAATGGCAAGCCAGGACCTCATCCGTCGTCTCCGGGGAACTGGGTACTCAGTGGTCAGGGTGGTCTGATGAGAGCCGGATTGCCGCTTCTGTGCACGCTTTCTGTATGCGCAACCGGTTCTGTCATCGGTGCGTACGGATCCCGCTCCTTTGTGCTCGCGGTCACGGCTGGAGCAATCGCCATTGTTGCCGGGGTCCTTGTCGTGTATTTCCGCGATTCCGACCCGGCCCTCTTCCTCATGGCACAGCCCTGTATCTTTCTCTCGTGGGACGCTTCACCGCTCCTTGCCTTCCTGTTCGAGGCGATCCTTGCGGTGGCGCTCCTCTTCTCCACTGGCCTTATCCAGGGGAAGAATGATCTTTCGTATTGCGCAGCGTTCCTCCTCGTAATGGGTATCACGACTCTCCTCCTCTCAGGATACACCCACGTCGTGCGTCCCCTCGCTGCCTTCATCTTTGCGGCAGGTATCGCCTGCATCCTGGTCCTTGGCCTTGCGTACCACACCATGGTCCGCGCCGGAGGGGAAATGCAATGAAGATACGCCCCCACAACGACTACGCGCTTTCGGGTATCGTGCTCCTCTCTGCCGCGCTCGTGCTCCTGGCGATCGGAGCGTTCACCGACCGCAAAGACCTGAGCAGCGCCACGCTCTTCCTCTCGGGTGTTGCGTGCTTCCTCACAGGAGTATTCATGCTCAGCTTCTCCCGGTCCGATCCGCTGGACCCGGAGATCGCCTCACTGCTCCCCATTGCGGGGATGCTGAACCAGTGCCGCATCTGCGCCGACCTGGGCGTGCGGGGGGACGCCTGGTTCCTCCCTCCCTCAGGCGAAGAGCGCGCGATACGCGAGTTCATTCCCGTCCAGGGCCTCGAGATCCCGGAGTCGTTCCCGGACTTCTCGTTCCTCACCGACCCCGCGTCCCCGGGCATCCTGCTCACCCCTTCCGCCTACCCGCTTATCGACTACCTGGAGAGGAAGGGGGGACTGCAGGTTCCTTCGACCGAGCCTGAACTCCTGCACGGCATAGGCGAGATATGCGAGGACGTGCTGGAGCTCGCAGGGAAGGTGGTGATAGAGAGGGACGGGGAGACTCTTGTCATGAGAGTGGAGGGCTACAGGCTGTTTTCAGGCTGCCTCTCCATCGCGTCGCATTCCCCCAAGTGCTGCACGATGCATCCCTGCGGCATCTGCAGCCTGACGGCCTGCCTCCTCGCCATGGGACTCCGTACCCCGTGGCACCTGGAGCACGTGCGTTTCGAGGAGGGCAGGAGATGTCTCGTCGTGGTATTCAGGAGCCCTGCCGGACCCGCACCCACAGGTGAAGGTCCCGGTAGCTCTGGTTGATCCGCTCGGCCCCCCAGACACTGTCGGGAGGCACCTCGTCCCTGAAGAGGAGGAACTTGAGCTGGTTGCCGGACGTGGAGTTGACCAAAAAGGAGTGCTGCGCCTGGTAGGTGGTGTTATGTGCAAGCGTGACCGGGAATGAGAGCAGCCTTTCCATCGAAAGTACGCTGCTCGTATTAGTCGCGGGATCGAACTCCTGGTCCACGAAATGCAGCTCCACGAAGTAGGTTACGTTCCGGTACTCGTGGTTCCCGACCCCGATGATAATCGATTCTGGCTGCCCGGTGCGAAGGTCCGTCGGGTAATCTGCAGCTTTTCCCTCCTTTCCCAGGATGTAGAACTCCGTGAACTTCTCTCCCTCCTTTGGGACAACCACCACGTACACGGTGGCCGCGACCGCGGCGACGATGGCGAAAAGAAGGATTGCCGAGAGGGCGCGGTCGACCGCTGACCCTTCTCTTGGGAAGAACTCCGCCCGGAGCGACACCCACATCTCCCCAAACGGGACCTCGAACCGCTCGCCCCTTGGCAGGCCTGCCCTCCTGTATTGTGCTGCGGCCGCCATGAAAAGGGTGAAGAGCACAAGCGAGGTCACCACAGGGTCAAGGCGTATGCCAAACGGTGTGTAATTGAGCACGAGGCCGATAAGGGGAACCACCGCAATGGAGAGGCCGAATGAGAGTGCCAGCCTCTCCAACCCGTCGATCTCGCCCCTGCCGGGGAAGAGCGCTGCGATCAGGGCATATCCCGGGAAAAACAGCACCATGGGGAGGGCCAGGATCACCCGAAGTGGCGTCTCGTGTATGACAGGGGCATATATGGAAAGGGCCGCAAGGCCCGTCCACAGGTAGACTGCCACGAGGTCAGCGGGGGTATTCTCCAGGGTAAACGAGGAGAAGAATCTCCCCAGCGGGGAGACCGTCCCTGGTTCAGCCATCCTGGTTCAGCGGCGCCTCATCGAGCCGATGAGGAGCAGAAGGGCAATCCCGAGCGGGGCGAGGTATGCCGCAAGTGGTGTTGCAGTGGGGGAGGGAGAAGACGTCACCGGCGGTTCATGGGTGACTGTCACCTCTCCCACAGTCTGGACCGCAGCAGGTGCAGCGGTCTCTTCTCCTGTGGGGGAGGCCGTCACGGTTGTCGTCCGCGTAGTTGTCGGCGTGGTGGTCACGGCCGTGGTTGCAGTCGTCGCGTATACCGAGGTTCGCCCTCCGCCGCCGCCACTGGAGTAATATGTTTGAGTGGGGGTTATGGTCACGGGGCTTCCCACCTGGATGGTCCGGGAGAGTGCCGTCCCGCCGTCCACAGATACGGTGATGGCGACCTCGCCATCGGCAACCCCGTCAACTATAAACGTGATCTCTGAGTCGGGAGGACCGGACTTCCTCCCCTGGATGGTCATGCTCGCAATGATATGGGTGGCATCCGCGGCTGCCGTCCCCCCAAGGGAGATCGTTTCGTAGGTGCCAGCCGGGATAGAACCGGAATCGGTTGTCGAGAAGACCCCGTTCTGGGAGAGTCCCACCTTCTTCACCTCGGTGTCGCCCTTCTTTACAATCAGCACGTTGGTATCAGTATTCCGAAGTGTCGCGGAGAGAGAACCATCATTCAGGGCGAAGGGGAGCACGAGGTTCCTGGTCTCGAACGAAAAGGTTCCCCCCGGTGTTGCAGCAAAGGTCCCCTCGATGTGCATCGAGAAGGTGCTGTTATCCGGAAGGTCGACGATTGCGACGGTGACCTGGTCTCCTCTCTCGATGCTCTCTGGTTCAACAGTAATGGAGAGTGCAAAGACCCCCTGTACGAGGATTGCGACGAGAATTATACTGAGTATTGATCGTATTCTTTTCACCAGTTATTCCCCCTGGCTTTTATATTCACATGGTGTGGGCCTTCTTATTATCAATTCGGTGTGTCAGGAACCGGGTTCAAAACGTATTGTCCTCACGGGATAATGCACAATTCCTTGATGATGACCTCCCGCTGATTGCCTCCCCGCATTTGAAATCCAGCGTGGGAACAGGCGTTTTTTCCCCATACATTTAAATGCAGGGTAATACAAGGACCATATATATAAAGCTGTGCAGCATGCCAAAGGTGCATACAGGGGTAGGAGGAGAAAACGAGATATGGAGAGTGGGAAAGAGGTATCATATCCCCGGCACGCAAGGTTCGCGAAGCGTCGTCATGGCGCATTGAATAAATGGAGGGCATTATGGTTGACTGCCGGACTCCTGGTGCTGCTGCTTGTCCTTGCCCAGGCCGTCAGCGCGGCACCACCTCCATTTGCCCGGCTCACACTGAACCATTCCCAGACGTACAGGAACATGACTGTATCTGAACTGGAGACAATAGACCTAATGGACCTCTCCCTCTCCCGGGTCACGCTCCACTCAACGTCAGGGGACTGGACCGACACAAAGAACCTGACACTCCCCTCTGTGAATGCCATTCGCAGGGTATTTTCCCGCAACACTTCC
>DUGV01000051.1 GCA_013331225.1 Methanolinea sp. | reverse complement strand
CTGCCCACCCGGAGCCCTCGACGCTGTTGGCTGCAGTGGTGAACTCTTTTTTAAACCGTTCGAACGAGCCAAAGTCCTTCTCGATATGAGCTGAAAGGGGCCCTTTCGGGGCACCGCCACCCTTCCCCGCAGGAGCCATGTTCTCCCAGTAGAGTGCATGGAGGAGGAAGCCGCCAATGTGGAAAGAGAGTTCTTTGTGGACGGCCTTCACGTCAAGGTCGCTTCCCTCTCTCCGGGCCTTGTCGAGTTTCTCGTAGATTGCGTTTGCGCCGTTCACGTAGCCCTGGTGGTGTTTTGTGTGGTGGATTCGCAGCTGCTCTTCAGAGATATGGGGGGAGAGCGCCTTGTAGTCGTATGGCAGTGCCGGCAGTGTGTATAGTCTGTTCTGTTCCATGTGTACAACCCCATTTTTACAGTTGTATCTGATTTACACATAAAAGAGTTCGGGTCTTTCCCTTTTCTCAAGCCAGATCATAAGGTTGTGGCGGCATGATGAGGGTCCGATTGCGAGCCCGGCACCCGGCCCGCCTGCTGCAACGCCCTTATTAAGAGTGGAGAGCTTATACTGGAAGCACTTACACGGGGGGCGGAATGGCGAAAGAGAATGATTCCAGGTACACCTCGCTTGTGCGGGATTGTTACCGCTCCGGGGGATATGTCTTTGCCAGGCGTGCGGGGTATACAGGAGAGGACGACGAAGCCTGCCGGGTTGCCCGCCTCGCGAGCAACGAGAACCCTCGTCCCCCGTCTCCCCTTGCGCTTGAGAGGGGCTGCCAGGCCCTGCGCGAGGTAAACCGCTATCCTGACGAACGAATGGCCGACCTTGTCAGGGCTCTTGAGAAGTTCCATGGCCAGTACCACTTCGTGACCGGCGTGGGGATGGACGGGGTGATCGAGACCGTGATACGGACCCTGGTATGCCCTGGGGAGAGAGTCGCGGTCTCGACACCCACGTTCTCCTTTTACGGCCTCGCGGCGATGGCACAGGGTGCCGAGGTGGTGAATAGCCCGAGGAGACCCGATTTCTCGGTTGATGTGCATCAATTCGTCCGCAGTGCAAGGGATGCGAAGATCTCGTTCCTCTGCACCCCGAACAACCCAACAGGGAATGTGACCAGCCGGGATGACGTGGAGGAGATACTCTCCGCGATACATGGGGTCCTTTTCCTCGACAATGCGTACGTAGAGTTCTGCGACGAGGATTACCGCCCACTGATGAACCGGTATGAGAACCTCATCCTGGGCCGGACGTTCTCAAAAGTCTTCTCTCTGGCGGGCCTACGTGTCGGCTATGCGTTCGTTCCCCTGTGGCTGGTTCCCTGCTACCTGCGCGCAGCCACACCATTTACTGTAAACTCGGTCTCTGCGGCTGCAGCAACAGGTGCGCTCGCCGATCGGTTGCACCTCAAAGAGACGGTCGAGGGGGTGAAAAGGCTCCGTGAACTGGTCGTCCGGGAATGCAAATACCCGGTCTTTCATTCGGGTGCGAACTTCGTGATGGTGGATGTGTCCCCTTCGAGCGGAAGGGAGATGGCCGATCGCCTCGCTGAAAGGGGGGTCCTTGTGCGGTCCTGCGAGAGCTTCCCCGGGCTTGGACCACACTATATCCGGGTGAGCATCGGCGAAGAATGGGAGAATGCCAGGTTCCTGGACGTGATCAACGCGCTATGATGATCGGGATCACCGGGACGCCGGGAACGGGAAAGTCAACTGTGGCTCAGGAACTGAAAGCGAGGGGATACCGGGTTACCTCGCTCTCCACCACCACCACTCCCTACATACTCGCAAGAGACGAGGCCAGGCATACACTCGTCATCGACGAGGAGGCCTGGGCCAGTGAGTTCCAGAAGGTCGAGGGATTCGTGGAAGGGCACCTGGCGCATCTCCTACCCTGCGATCTCATCGTCGTGCTCCGCTGCAGGCCCGATGTGCTCGCCGCCCGTCTCCGTGCACGCGGATACCCGGAGGCGAAGGTTTCCGAGAACGTGGAGGCAGAGGCGATCGATGTTTCCCTGATAGAGACACTGGAAGAGTTCAGCGGCGACCAGGTGCTGGAGATTGATACGACCGAGCGCGATATCGGGGAGTGCGCAGGGTTGATAGAAGAATTTGCACGCGGCAAGGTGCCTCCTTCGTTCGGGAAGATTGACTGGTCGGCCTATCTCGGAGAACCGAAATGACGCTCGAGATCCTTCGTCCGCACATGAAGGAGATCATGGCCCCCTTCATCTCGGTCTCGAAGAAGATCGGGCTCTCCCCGAACAACCTTACGATCGGTGCTCTGATCACTGCGGCTGCAGCGGGGGTCTTCTTCTACCTTGGAAATGTTCTGGCAGGGACTGCGTTCGTGGCTTTTAACGCTCTCCTGGACGGGCTTGACGGTGCCCTTGCCCGNNTCATCATCACCGGGATATTTGCCGGGGGGTTTGCCAGCTGGCAGGTGGGAGTGCTGGCACTCACGGGGGTGCTGATGTCATCATACCTCGGGACACAGGCACAAGCCGTGGGTGTGGGGAGATATTATGGCGGAGTCCTCGGGAGGGCGGATCGCCTCGTGCTGATCCTTTGCGCAGGGGTGCTCACGGTGTTTGTCCCGGATACGTTCTTCGGCCTCTCGATCCTTGGATGGCTCCTGCTTTTATTTGGGGTTATGGGGCACGTTACCGCGGCACAGCGCTTCTTTTACGTGTGGAGAAAGATGCCCTGACTAACTTTTCTCTCGCCCGATGGAATCTTCGTTGAAAGAAAAATATGACATTTTGCTCCACCATGCCCTGCAAAGGGGGAAGTGAATCCGATAGTGGAAGAAATGCTACGAAAACCAGGAATCGAGCGTTTTCTGCCCTGACTTCGCACCCATACCGTCAAGGGCCTTCTGGATACGCTCGGGCGAAAAGTCATACCTGTCACAGAGCATCCTGACGATCCCTTCCCCGTCCGGGGAATTCCACTGGAGCGAATAATTCTCTGTAACGGGAGGGTTCATGAAGAACTCCATTATCGGCTCCCAGTCCGTGTCCGGGAGCTTCTCCCTCATAGTTCGCTCGAATTCTCCCTTCTGCACCATCTTCAGGGCAGTCTTTGCGCCGACACCCCTGATACCGGAGTTGAAATCGGTGCCGATCAGAATCGCGATCCGAACGAGGTCTTCGCGGGTGAGCGAGAGTCCCTTGAGCACTTCCGAGAGCAGGATCTTCTCTGGAAAGACAGAGATGGTCCTCCCCCGCACCTTCCGCTTTCCGCTCACTGTCAGGTTTCTCACGAGGACCGGGGCGCCAAAGAGGAGGGTGTCGTAGTCCTGCGAGACCACGT
>DUGV01000283.1 GCA_013331225.1 Methanolinea sp. | reverse complement strand
CGCACGAGCGCGTCGTCGGCCGTCCTGCGATCCGTGATGTCACGGAGGATTCCCGATATTCCAATCACATTCCCTGATGCATCAGTCAATGCACTCCCATTGTCTTCGAACCAGTGTATGGTACCGGATCTATCCCTTACCCTGAAGATCGTGAGGGTCGACTGCCCGGTTGAGACCGTCTTCTCAAAGTCAGCAATCACCCTGGGCAGGTCTTCTTCGACAATAAATGATGTCAGGTTCTCGGATACTATCTCTTCCGGGGAGTACCCATACCGTCGAATCTGGGGGCTGATAGTCGTGATTTGCCCTGCGAGATCCGTCGTGTAGATGATATCATTGGTATTCTCCACCAGCATACGGTATTTCCTCTCGCTCTCCTCTAGGGCTTTTTCGGCATTCCTGACAGTGGTGATGTCGGTCAGGATGTTCATGATCGCAGGAGACCCGGATACGCTGATGACAGTCCCGCGGACCCTGACCGTCAGGGGTTTTTTGTCCCGGTTAATGAGATTGATGATATATGGACTGTCAATCCCCGATTCAAGGCGCAAGCGGGCAGCGTCCTGTACTGCGGCATGGAACTCGGGAGCGATGAACTTCAGGATTGGTTGGCCCACCACCTCATCGGGCTGCCACCCCATGGACTCGGTCATTGCGGGGTTGACGTAAAGGATATTCCCCTCGCGATGCACTACGATGAGGTCGGGAAGGTGGTCGAGGATCTCGCGGATCTTTCTTTCGCTTGCCTTGAGATCTTCCTGGGCCTGCGTGAGTGCGGTCACGTCCACGAGCGATGCGATGCTGTTGCCAGTCCCTGGGATCATCCCGACATGGACAAAGCCATAATGAATGCCGCCGTGTGCATCGACCAGCCTGCATTCATAGATGCCCGGTGCGGCGGCGGGGTCCTTCCGCCTGGCATAGTGGTACTCCTTCATCCGTTCGCGGTCATCCTGGTGGATGAACCCGGTCCAGCTCAGGATATTCTCCTGCGCTGCCAGCGGGACTCCGGTAAGCCTCTCCCATTCGCCGTTTGCTTTGAGGATGGTCGTGTCGGGGCCTATCAGGATGGTGGCGGTACCGGTGTGTTCAAAGACTGTCCTGTACAGGTTCTCGGATCGTTTCAGATCCTCCCCGGCGCGTTTTTGCTCCGTGATGTCGCGGAAGATCCCCTCGATCCCCGCAATTTTGCCGTCATTTCCATAATAATAATGGCTGTTGGCCGAGACCGTAATGATGGAGCCGTCCTTGTGCCGGAAGTTCACCTCGTAGTCATGCACGGCTCCTTTCTCACTGATTGCTTCAAGCAATTTCCTGCGGTCTTCGGGATTGGCATAGAATGTCCCGGCAAGGCTTGATCCCAGAATGTTCTCACTGCGGTCATATCCCAGCAGGCGATATCCTGACCGGGAGAGCATGATGAGGTTGCCATGTGTATCGGTGCGGTAATAGACATCCTGGATGTTCTCAAGGATTGTCCGGTACTTCTCCTCGCTCTCGCGGAGGGCTGCCTCGCGTCTCCGGTCCTCGGTCACGTCGTAAAAGGTTCCAAACGAGGCAGGGCGTCCTTGATAACTTCCGAGGTACGTGCTGATCCGCATGCGACTCCGGTGGATGCCGTCCTTGTGGACGAGGGTGAACTCGTAGCGTTCCGGGACCTGGCCTCCCTCTGCCCTCACCTTTGCCCTTGAGAGGACCATCTCGCGATCCTCGGGCGCGATCAGGTCGGCAAGATGCATGCCCTCGAGTTCCTCTGGGGTATATCCGGAGAGGCCGGTGAGAGCATTGTTGTAAAAGACCAGTTTCCCGTCCTGGACGATGAAGACCCCGTCCCGGTTGTGTTCTACCAGCATGCGGTACTTCTCCTCGCTCTCCTTCAGCGAGACTTCCGCCTTCTTTCTCCTGACAGCCTGCCGCACCTTGTGCGCGAGTTCGGCAAACTGCGCCTTCGGATCGCCGCCTTTCTGGAGATAGAAGTCAGCGCCACTGTTCAGTGCCTCAATGACCACGTGCTNNGATCCCGTCCATGCCCGGCATCTGGTAATCGGAGACGATGGCATCATAGGACATGATCTCGTGGCGGTCGAGCGCCTCCTCAGCGGATGTAGATGTCCCTACGAAAAATCCCCCGGACTTCTCAAGGAACATCCTGGCAAGGGCCAGGAGGGATGGTTCATCATCGACGCAGAGAACACGGATACTGTCCTCCATATGCTATCCAGATTGGTATTGAGATATATCATCACTTGGGATCGTACCCCTGCTGTTTACTGTTCTCGTCCACATGCACAAATTTTCGAGGCCAGATCAAAAGACACGATAGAGCGAGTATCCCTGAGGCTGACACATCCAGGGTCTCTGACTGCACACAGATTCATCTCTCGTCCCATGGATACTCCCGTGCACCGGCCCAACAGACCGACAGAACAATGCAGGTTGGAATGCAACCTCCTGGTGCGGAGATGCCAGGCTTGAGAGGTGAGGACGACCGGGGACTTGTTCCAATGAAAGGTACCTGGAGAGTCCTGGCATCCATTAAGAACAGGTGGAACGGATATTGGAGGGAGAAGGGGACATGAACTCCCGGGATGAGAGAGGGAGAACATACGAGAAAGTCTCGGCCGACCGGACACGCGAGGAGCTGATCTACGCAGTCCTCTCCCTCCCGGTCGAGTGCGACCCTCGGGTGCGGACACTCGTCGAGACGCTCAACGACCTCCCCGACATATACACCTGCAGCTCCTGCGGGGGGCATCACGATAACGTGGGCCGCGAAAACCCTGCACCGGAAGGCTGTTTCTATCTCCAGTTTATCGTCGAGCCGACGGAGGCAGGGTTCCTGTCGCTTGGCATCATCGACCTTGCAGCGAGAAACGTCGACTGCGAGAGGCTCGCCGTGCAGGTCCTGAACACGACCGACTCGCCAAGGCTCGTCATGTTCCACATGCTGGGGAGAGAGGGGGCCGACCCGGATGCGGTTGCAGAGGAGGTCCGGTCGCTCTGCAGGAGCTGGAAGGTCTCTTTAAGGGGCGTTCGCGAGCATAAGGAGAACGTCCGGAAAAAGAAGGCGCTCGAGAAGATCACGTCTTCTTTTTAGGGAAAAGGATCCCGGCAAGAGATGACCACTTCTGGGTGCGAGCAGCATAATGGTCTGATTATGCCGATTCCCTGCACCGAACCATACTATCCATGGAAATATTCAAGGGTGGGGAATTAGGCCCACTTTCGTCACGTGATCAGCAGGCCAACGCCCAGCCCTGCAACACCCGGGGCAGTTGCGATAGCCATGGTTTCAAGCACCGTCCGCACAACCGGACGCTTTCCAGGCCTCGCACGGGCAATCCCACGCAGGAAAAGGAGTGTGGCAGTTCCTGCAACGCAGGCAATCTTTGTCATTTCTGGGGGGAGGAACGCAAAAGGGGATGACAGGTGTCATCGCCGCGACGAAGTCCGCGATGCCCATCCAGCATGCGTGGACGCAGGGAGAGGCTTTCTTACCCGCCGGGACTTCTTCGGATGCAACCGCATCCTCGAACTTCTGGATGGTATGGGGATCATTCCGGAGTTCGGCATGGATTGCATCGAGGCTTGCCCTTGGAGAGGTCGGAGCGTTCAGGATCGTCCATCAGTTTCGCAACCGCTCTGTCAGGATTGTGGAGGATCTCGGCGGCACGCTCTTCTGCCTCCACCCTGGCTTCATCCTTATCAGATTCGAGATCCAGGAAGACACCGGCCATTATTGATACAGTTGCAGCGATTGCTGCGGTTGCACCCGCAAGAAGGATGACATCGCTGGACTGGGTTCCTGCGACCATCCCAGCGAACAGGCCGAAGATAGAGACAGTTCCATCCGACATCCAAAAAACGATTTCCCTAAAGGACTCGTGAAATGATTTTTTCACTCCTCCAGACTACACACCGTGCGCTCCATCACTCATGTCAATGCCTTCCGCGATGATTCATCTGTCTCATTCCCGTTTTAATGCGAACGCTAAAAGGCTAATGGGACCTGCCATCCCGCGTATCTTCCTTTTCACAAGAGGTGACAATTCTCCCAGGGAATTTTCCCTCCGGTCAGGTTGTCGGGACATCGCATATTGTCCATGGCCCAGGGAATGGTGACGAAGAACCGGTCCGCCCGTTTTTATTTCAACGCGGGAATGGGGAGGCGGGCTGCAAGATAGCCGCGTGAACAATCCCTTGAGATGAAAGGGGATTCCAGGGAATGCAGGACAAACACTCTATATGAGATTCGTTTGAAAAAGTGGAGGGTGGCTCTGTGATGGTACCCCTATGAGATCTCACTCCTGATACATTAAGGACGTAATGGTCATCGTATCGGCACCAGGATCTCGGTGAGGATATCTTCAGGTTTCACTTCCCGGGGGTCGTTTGGGTAGATCTCGCGAATCGGCCCTGCAACCTGGAGACGATGCTTCTCCATCCAGGAGAAGAGTGCGAGGTACGTAGGTTCACAGGTGTCGTATGGCCCCTTGTGGACGGTCCGCACCATCTTCCCGCCCGGGAGGGTGTAGACCTTTATGTCACCGCTGCCGGAGACTTTTCCTGCAACCGGCCATGCGACCTCGACAAGCGCAGTCCCTTTCTCGTTTGCCTCCTTCACCGCATCCGGGGAGGTCTCGTGGCAGATGAACATCGGCATCCCTGCAAACGCAATATTGTTCTCCATGATATACTCCGCAAGCTGCATGAGAAGTTCAGGGATCAACGTGTAGTTACCACTCTTCCTGATACCCACTACCTGCTGGGATGGCACTTCCACGATGGTAATATCTTCCATTTCTATCGGGCAAAGACTCGGTTTAAGGGGTATTTAAGGATATGATATGTGCAGGGTGAAGGTGTCCAGAATCTGTTTTCTTCACGGGGTGATTGGGAGAACAGGTGATGCCCTGGAATCAGCGATGCGGGTGTATGTATGATACCTTACAATTGATTCATAGTATGTTCCTGATTTAAATCATCCTCTTTCAAGAGATAAGAAATGTGATGGTTAAAGGAGTAGTTTCCGGGAATTCCTCATCCGCACTAACCTTGTGAATGCCGTCTCAATTAAGAATGATGCCTTGGGATTCATTTCCGAGAGATTAAATACCGCGGCTCCGATGGGTAAGAATCAACTTTTTGGAGAGTATTTCAAATGAAACTCACCACTACATGTATCCTTGCATGCCTCGCCTGCATCCTGGTGCTCGCTGCCGGCTGCACGAGTGCCCCTGCTCCTGCACAGACCCCCACTCCTACTGCCACGACCGTCCCCGCAACCCCCGTCCCGATTGCAACAACTGCGTCCTTTTCCGGGACCTGGAATACCAAGTGGTACGACGAGGAGGGAGAGCACCCTGATCTCATGTTCCTGGAGCAGGCCGGATCAGCCGTGATCGGCATGTATTCTGAAAGCAATGGCACGATCAACGGAACTTTCGGGGGATCCCGCCTGGTCGGCACCTGGGTGGACTATTACGAGAACGAGACGGTGACCGGGGTATTCGAGTTTACGCTGTCCCCTGACGGAAACTCGTTTACCGGGAAGTGGGCGGACACCCTCGAAGAACTTGCAAACGCGACGGAGTTCTGGAACGGGGTCCGGGTATAATCCCCGGGGATTTCCCGTCATCTTTGCCTTTTTTTCGGCGCATCTGCCGATGTTTCCGATGGCAGCCTGATCCGGTTCAGCCGGTTTCACTCAATAAAAGGCCGGGATTGCGGATAATCCCGGATTTGAGAGACAACAACGCCTTTGTATCATAAACAATATTCGGTGCCTTCCCCAATACCTGTAGCGGGAAATTGAGGAGTCGGCTGGCGCCTATGCATCGACGCCAACAGACCGGAGTTTCACCATGAACCCACAGGCAGATATTCCCCAGGAAGAGACGCTGGACCCGGGTGACTGGGATTCCATGCGTGCCCTCGGCCACCGTATCGTCGATGACGCAATGGACTATCTCGAGACACTCCGGGAACGCCCGGTCTGGCAGCATGCACCGCCTCACGTGAAAGCGCACTTCGAAGGGCCGCCGCCGGCAGGACCCATGCCTCCAGGGGAAGTATACCAAGAATACCTCCGGTATATCCTCCCCCACCAGTTGGGCAACGCCCACCCGAGGTACTGGGGATGGGTCACGGGGTCGGGGACCGTGATAGGGATGTATGCCGAGATGCTGGCGGCCGCAACCGACGCCGTTAGCGGGGCCTTCTCCTACATGAGCAACAACTACGTCGAGAGGCAGGTCCTTGACTGGTGCAAGGACCTCCTCGGCTACCCCCGGACCGCGAGCGGCCTCCTCACGAGTGGATGTTCGGCATCTAACCTCATCGGACTCGCGGTTGCGAGGAACACGCTGGCCGGATTCGATGTGCGGGGGAAGGGAATGACAGATCAGACCCGCCGGATGACCCTCTACTGCTCGGAGGAGGCGCATTCCTCGATCGACAAGGCAGTAGAACTCCTTGGCTTCGGGAGCGAGTCACTTCGGAGGGTTTCCATCGACGAGTTGCTCCGGATCGATGTTGCAGCCCTGGAAGAGGCGATTCAACGCGACCGGAAGAGCGGGTGTCACCCGATTTGCATCATTGGGGTGGCAGGCACGACGAACACCGGCGCCGTCGACGACATGAATGCGCTTGCGGATATCGCCGCAAAAGAGCGGTGCTGGTTCCACGTCGACGGGGCGTTCGGTGCATGGGCGGCAATCGCCCCCCGTTCAAAACACCTCGTCGCAGGGATCGGACGGNNAGATATCTGCGCAGACGAGCGGTGCTGGTTCCACGTTGACGGTGCGTTCGGGGCATGGGCAGCCATTGCCCCCGGGTACAGGCACCTGGTTGCAGGCATGGAACGGGCGGATTCGCTCGCGTTCGATCTCCACAAGTGGATGTACCTTGCATATCCGATCGGCTGCATCCTGGTGCGGAACGCCGACGACCACCGCCGGGCGTTCTCACTGACTCCAAGTTACCTCGCCCACGGAGAGGGAGACCGGGGGCTGACGGGTATAGACGTGCCATGGCTCTCTGACTATGGGTTCGAGCTCTCGCGCGGCTTCCACGCACTCAAGGCATGGATGACTTTTAAAGAGCAAGGCACCGCGAGATACGGGCGGCTCATCCAGCAGAACATAGACCAGGCCCACTATCTTGCCCGGCAGGCGGAGTCGGCCCCGGAACTCGAGCTGGCGCTGCCGGTCTCCCTCAACGTCGTCAACTTCCGCTTCACCGTGGCGGGCGTCCCTGATGGAAGACTCAACGAGATAAACAAGCAGATCGAGATCGAGATCCAGGAGCAGGGGATAGCGGTGCCATCTACCGTCACCATAAGGGGGAGAATTTTTCTGCATGTCGCTATCACTAACCATCGCAGCAGAAATGATGACTTCGATCTCCTCGTGCGGGAAGTGATCAGGATTGGGAAGGAGTTGACATGAAGCAGGGCACTACAGACCAGGGCGGGTATACAGGCATGCGAAAAAACGGATATTCTCCCCTTTCCTTCCCTTCTCTTTATTTTTAACCTCCATAAGAAGGAGCGGGAATTTTTTTCCCATAGAGATATGTTGATGAAAAATTCCCGGATTTCTCTTACTTGGTTTTGAAAGGGAATGGAGGCGGTAAATTCAGCTGGAGGGAATGGTCAATATTTATATATATTTTAATTGTGCTGTTACGCACATGAACATGATAAACTTCACCAGGCTGACCGGAATCGTGATGGTAGTCCTTGCCATCTTCACATGTTCGGCGGGGGCTTCGTTCGTTTCAGGAAATTTCGAATCGCCGTTTGACACCTACCCATTCTCGGGATACCAGTTTGACGGGTATCCCTTTGACGGCTACCCGTATGACGGATACACGCCCGGGGGCAATCCCTTCGATGGCTACCCGTTCTATGAATCGCCGTTTGACACCTATCCATTCTCGGGACACCAGTTTGACGGGTATCCCTTTGACGGCTACCCGTATGACGGGTACACGCCCCGGGGCTATCCCTTCGATGGCTACCCGTTCCATGAATCGCCTTTCGATAGCTATCCTTTTGTATAATTTTTTTCACACACTCATTTACTGCGGAGGGGGGCTCCAGCCACTGCATCGCTCATTTTTTCAGTTTTTTGTGCTTTGATTAGCGGCGAGCCGTGGAACAAGAGAATGCGGTGTCTAACCTCCCCGCGGCTCGTGGACATCCCCCCAGACGTTTTATCCAGGAATAACGCGATTATGTCGTGCAGGAACAGACCATTGCCAAGCATTCCAGGGGAGTGCGCTCACGTCCCCTTTGCCATCCTGTACATCTGTTCAGGCAGGAGCGCAGTCATGGTCTCGGTGCTGACAGTCCCGCATTTGCCTATCCCGATCAGCACCTTCGCGAGGACCTCTTCAGATGGAAGGTTGACGATTGCGACAACATCGTAGCGGCCGATGGTGTAGTAGTGGGCAATAAGGGTCCCGCCCGCATCTTCGATGATCTTCTTTGTCTCGGCATCCCGGTCTTTTGCATCCTTCATTCTCTCGATGGCCCGGTCGCTCAGTTTTCCAAGAATAATAAAGCAGGGCATAATGGGCGGGATGGCAGTAAGAGGTGATAAAGCTGATCCCGCCAGTGAGATAGGAACGGCTGGTCACACGTCGTCACTTCCGGGTACCAGGGGGGGAATTTCAAGTGCAGCAGCAGAACACTCCCCTTGGAGGAAATGCCGTTCGCAGGTTTCCGCCGCGCATTCCATGCGGCTGTGTTCCCGGCATAACCTCCCGCTATTTGCAGGATAAACGAGATCGCATGCAGGGAGATCCTACCACCAGGGAGAGTGACCCGGGGTGTCTCTTTGTGAGTAATATGCCCGATCCTCACCGGCGAGATTTGACTGAAAATTCCGGGTGTCGATGGCCCGATACGAAGACAGAGAAAAAGAGGAACAAGTGGGCTTGGTGGCGAACAGGAATATCAGATCTTGGAAAACGGTCACCTCTTGACAGATTTTTTTTGTATTCAACGGCTAAAAACAAGGGAATATATAAATACTCCTGAAATCTTTATACT
>DUGV01000127.1 GCA_013331225.1 Methanolinea sp. | reverse complement strand
GGGAGCCCTGCCTCCGCGCTGATCTTGCCGATATCGTCCGCGCCGTCCCGGAACGCATGGAGTGCTCGATGACCACGAATGGAACGCTCCTCGCCGACATGGCACATGATCTCGCGGATGCGGGTCTCTCCCGGGTGAACGTGAGCCTTGACAGCCTTGATCGCGCCACCTACATGAAGATCACTGGCTCCGACTGCCTTGACGACGTGCTGGCCGGGATCGATGCAGCGATAGAGGCACGCCTTACTCCCATCAAGCTGAATATGGTGCTCCTGAAGGGGATGAACGATCACGAGGTTGACGAGTTCATCAGGTTCGTGCGGGGGAACAGGGATCTCATCCTGCAGGTGATAGAGCTGATGGAGTTCCGGGACTGCACCAACCACCACGAGTTAAAAGACCTCGAGGTATGGCTTGCCAGCAATTCGCAGGAGATCCTCACCCGCCGCATGCACCACAGGAAGAAGTACTGCATTGACGGTGCCGAGGTGGAGGTGGTGAGACCTCTTCACAACACCGAGTTCTGCGCCTATTGCAACAGGCTTCGGGTCACGTCGGATGGAAAACTGAAGCCCTGTCTTCTCCGGACCGACAACCACGTGGACATCCGCGGAAAATACGGCGAGGAACTCGAGGAGCTCTTCCGCGAAGCGGTCCGCCGAAGGGCGCCATTCTTCCAGTAAAAGGATTATTTTCGCCATTATTTCCCAAAAAAAGGAAACTATACCGTTTCCGGAATATATTTACTCCCCCGCGTCTGAGGATCTACCATGAGTTCGGACGCTGAATACGTGCACGTACTTGAGCACCTGTACGAGAAGTCCCTTATCCTGCAGGACGAGACCATGTGGCATCCCGTGCTTGCCTTTTATTACATGGACGCCCTTGCCCATCTCGATTATGTGATCAGCCTCATGGCCTACCACTACAAGTCGCCCCGGGTGATGATGGCCGGCGAATACCTGCGTTGCAGGGTCGACCAGGAGAAGCTTGGCGACCGCCCCAGGTTTCCGGCGTTCATCAACTGGCTGAAGAGAGAACACCCAAAGAGGTTCGAGACGCTTCCGACGGTCTGGCGGAGGGTGTATGACGAGGACGACGAGGCGCGCTATATCAGTTTCCGATTAGTCTTTGACCGGGACAGCAAGGACCCGATACGCCCGCATGTCTATCGCTCCCTCATCGAGGAGTTTTTCAACGCTGAGTTTTTGAAGACTCTCTACAGTGATGCCTCCCTTTCGGCCCTGTTCGAGGAATTCAAAAGGAAAGCCTGACCCATTTTTTTATGAATGTTACCGACCTCTGCGCAGACCTGGTGAGGATCCGGAGCGAAAATCCTCCTGGGAATACCAGGGATGTCATTGAATATATCCGTAATTTCACCGATTCGCTTGGAATCGTCACGCAGGTCATCCGGGGGCCGGGAGGAAAGGACAACCTTGTCTCCCGCACGGTAAACGGGAAACTTCTTTTCTGCGGGCACGTCGACGTGGTCCCGGCACTTGATGAGGGCTGGACCCATGATCCCTTTGCCGGGACTATTGAGGACGGAAAGGTCTGGGGGCGTGGGACTACCGACATGAAAGGCGGTTGCGCCTCGGTCCTCTGGGCATGCAGGAACTGGCTTGATTCCGGCAGGGAACTTCCTGCAGACCTCGCATTCGTCTGCGACGAAGAAACAAGCGGAACGCACGGTATCCAGGCACTCCTCGCCAGCAAATGCCTGGTCCCCTGCGATACGATCGTCGCCGAGCCGACACCGTCGCTCTCCCCAAACGTGGGTCAGAAGGGCTTACTGCGCCTCTGCTGCAGGTTCAGGGGAGAGCCCGGGCACGGCTCTCTCTATCCTGCGAAGGGAGTGAGCGCCGTGATGGAGGCGTTCTCGCTCCTCGAGTTTGTCAGGCTGCTCCACAAGCGGGAATTCAGCCCCGCAGATCCCGCCCTCTCCGGGATTATCGGGGAATCGTCAAAGATCCTGGGAGAGATCTTCGGAATAGAGGACACGAAAAGAGTCCTGTCCCACGTGATGTACAACCCCGGGAAGATCGAAGGCGGCGAGAAGGCGAACATCGTAGCACAGCAGTGCAGCCTCGAGCTTGACCTCCGCATACCCTGGGGGTGCAGCCTTCCTGATCTCCTGGAGGAGATCCGCCGTCATGCCCCCCGCGGAGAAATATCAGTGACCAATAGCTCGGATCCTACCATCACGCCTCCGGACTCGCCGCTCGTGACCCGCCTCCTTCGGGAGATAGAGAAGGTCCACTCTGCCACCGCCCGGCCCATCGTCCAGTGGGCGGCAAGCGACGCCCGGTACTTGCGAAACGCCGGGTTCCCTGTCGTTGAGTATGGTCCAGGCGAGATCCGGACACTCCATGCAATTGACGAGCATGTCACCATAGAGTCCCTGGAGAACGCGGCCAGGGTATACGAAGGGATGCTCGGCCGGTATGTAATGATTTAAGAGATGCACCCTCTATGGGACTGGAATAGACTGATTTCCCGGTCCAAATAAGAATCTATTTTGTCGCCTCCATACACACCCGCCCCCTTGCCCCATTCATATGGTTTAACACATCGCCAGCACATCATTTCATTCGTGGTGAACGAAATGCCGAACGGAGGACCGGGAATGGGGATGCAGCGAAGAGGAGTCCCTCCTGACGCCTGCATCTGTCCGAAATGCAAGAAAGAGTACCCAAAGACACGCGGGGTTCCCTGCAGGAGCCAGACCTGCCCGGACTGCAATATTCCCCTCATGGGCAAGTAAAATGGCTCTTCGCTATCTGGTGTGGGTAGGATTGGTGAACCGGACACATTTTTGAGGGGTGTCCATCCCCACACCCCCATATGCGATGCACGCCGCCGCCCCCGACGGGGCGCCCCCGCGGCGGTTGGAGTGACTGAATTGATATGCAGATAACATCCTCGATTCAGTCTCCCCACACAAAACAGCGATGAGGCAAGTAAAATGCGGGATGCGCATTTTTTTCTTTCAGCGTTGTCGGGTGAACCACTCACCCTGTCTGTCGATTGAGTAAAAGCCAGGAAAAATGTAGGTGAATCCCCCCATCAACATCTGATCAGTCCGCTTCAATCCGGGTGGATTGGAAAGTGTCATGCCTCCTGGCACACAGGAAGAGGAGGACGCCCAGAAAGACCGGATACAGGAGATCCATGTACATTACCGGGCCGGCATTGTTGATCGACATGTCCCCGTGGACGACCAGCTCGTAGACATGCCCTATGCCTGCCCCGATTGAGAATATTCCAAACGCGATCACAATCGCAGTCCAGAACCAGATAGACCTGAATTTCAGGCAGAGTAACCCGACAATCCCGATCGAGAAGTCCCACATCCCGACCTCGCGCTGGAAGGGGCTGCCAGGGGTCCACCCGATGGATTCGGCAACCTGGTCCGGAAACACCAGGTGCCCAAACCCTGCATAAATATAAGAGAGGCCGAGGCCTATGGCGAGCTGCCACATGAGGAAGACACGGAGGGCAGACGCTCCCGAATGACGCTTCCACCATATATTCACGAGGGCGGCGATTGCGCCAAGCGCCGGGAAAAAGACCGGCCATACGAGATCCATGAGTCCCATGGTGATCACTTGAATGGAGGGCGATAAAAAAACATTGTATCCCTCCTGGAATCAGGGATATGGCGCCCCTTGTGTAATTGGGAAAAAGGTCGTTTTAGTGACTGGTCCCGTAATTCTCCCAGGAGGACCGCGATGTCGGCATGGGATGGTGTGTGACAGACGAGATCAATGGCCCTTTCGATCATCCCGGAGCATCCGGTCGATCGCTCTCGCTGCCTTCTTGGCCCCACCCATGGCAAGGATGACCGTCGCTGCGCCGGTGGCAACATCCCCTGCTGCATACACCCGGTCAAGCGAGCTCCTCCCTTCCTCGTCGACGACAATATTTCCCTTCCTCCCGTACCTGATCCCCCCGAGCTTCCTGATCAGGAGGGGGTTTGGTCCCTGGCCGATCGCCTGGATCACCATGTCCGCATCGATCACGAAGTTGCTCCCCCCAACAGGAGTGGGTTCCGGCCGGCCGGATTCGTCAATCTCGCACATCTCCATCCGCACGCACTCGACACCCGTCACAAAATTTGTTCCGAGGACGCGGACGGGGTTCGCACAGAGCGCAAACTCCACTCCTTCTTCCCTTGCACGTACCACCTCTGCCCTGCGTGCGGGGAGGTCCTCCTCTCTCCGCCGGTAGACAAGCGTCACCCGTGCACCAAGCCTCCGCGCCACCCGGGCTGCGTCCATGGCAACGTTCCCCCCGCCGACCACCACGACACGCCCGGCGTGGCGGACAGGGGTGTCGTATTCGGGAAACCGCTCGGCGTGCATCAGGTTCACGCGGGTCAGGAACTCGTTTGCCGAGTAGACACCGTTCAGCTGTTCACCGGGGATATTCATGAAGAACGGAAGTCCTGCGCCGGTTCCAATGAAGACCGCATCGTACGCGAGAAGTTCTGGCACCGGGACACTCGCCCCTGCCAGGTGGTTGGTTCGGATCTCGACGCCCATCTTCCTGAGCTGGTCTATCTCGGCCTGCACCACGTCTTTTGGGAGCCGGAACGCCGGGATTCCATACATCAGCACGCCTCCCGCCTCGTGGAGCGACTCAAAGACCGTCACCGAGTGCCCGGCCCGCGCCAGCTCGGCTGCGGCAGTCAGTCCTGCCGGACCAGATCCCACGATCGCCACCAGTTTTCCGGTCGGTCCAGCGAGCGGGGGGACAACGAACCCCTGCTCCCTCTCATAGTCTGCAGCGAAGCGCTCAAGGGCCCCGATGCGGACCGGTGAATCCTTCACTCCGAGAATGCACTCCCCCTCGCACTGGACTTCCTGCGGGCAGACCCTGCCACAGACGGCAGGGAGGAGGTTGTCATCCTTGATGATCCGTGCAGCAGCGGAGAAGTCCCGGTCCGCGATGCGGGCAATGAAGGCCGGGATGTCGATCTCCACCGGGCACCCCTTCACGCAGGAGGGCTTCTTGCACTGCAGGCACCGTTCAGCCTCCGCGACCGCTTCATCGGGCGAGAGTCCGCAGTCCACCTCCAAAAAGTCACAGAGTCGTTCCCGGACAGGCCGTTCACCCATGGTAACTGCCCTCCCCGCACCGGCAGGCGTGTTCGTGGTACCGCTCGAGGGATACTTTCTCCTCGTCAAAATAGGTCCGCTGCCGCTGCATCAGGAGGTCGAAGTCGACAAGATGGGCATCAAACTCGGGGCCGTCGACGCATGCAAACTTTGTCTCCCCTCCCACCTGGACGCGGCAGGAACCGCACATCCCGGTCCCGTCCACCATGATCGGGTTGAGGGAGACAAAAGTCCTGATCCCCTTCGGCCGGGTCACCTCCGAAGTCACTTTCATCATGATCGCAGGGCCTATGATCCAGACACAGTCGACCTGCTGTTGCTCGATCACCTGCTTCAGCACGTCGGCCGCAAACCCATGGAACCCGCGGCTCCCGTCGTCCGTGGCGACGAGGAGCTCATGGCAGGCGTCGCGCATCTCGTCTTCGAGTATGAGGAACCCGGCGTTCCTGGCCCCGATGATGCCGACGACATGGTTTCCGGCCTCCCGTGCAGCCCTTGCGATGATTGGGCAGCTTGCTATCCCTGCGCCTCCCCCAACCACCACGCATGTGCCGTACTGTCCCATCTCGCTCGGTCTTCCCAGCGGACCTGCGACATCCCGTATGAGATCTCCTGCCTTCAGATCAGAGAGCTGGTTGGTGGTCTTCCCCACCGCCATGAAGATGACCCGGACAAGGTCGCCTTCCACAGAAGAGACGGTAAGGGGTATGCGCTCGCCCTTTTCATCGATGCGGATCACAAGGAACTGCCCTGCAAGGGCGTGCCGGGCCACGTGGGGGGCCTCCACCCATATCTGGAATATCCTATCGGCCAGCTGCCCGGCCTCGTACACCCGGTACAATGGTTTCACTCCGAGAACGCCAACGAGATGGCTTTCGAATAGTTATGTGCGCGGGAGTGTCTTTACCTTACGCACCCTGACTGCGACTCCCCGCCCTGACCGGAGCATCTCGTCTGCAGGCATGGCAGCCCTTCCCGTGGCAATTGCGCAGGGCCCGGCCACGAGCACCTCGTCCCCTTCCCTGATGCGCGGGTCTGCGTCCACCACCCCGGGCGCAAGCACGTCCCCGGTAGGGACGAACTCGTCGATGATAACACGGTACCCTTCAGGGATCATATTCCAGCCGTCGAAGGTGGGGCGGAGAAGGCCGGTCGCCTCATCGATTGAGAAAGAGGGGGTCCTCCCTCTGAACGCCCTGATCCAGGGGTAGCGGCCCTTGATCACCAGGTTCCTCGTATCGATCGCGAGGTCGAACTGCCATGAAGATGTCCCCCGGATGGCGTCATGACGAACCCTGTTCTCCCCTGACAGGGCAGAGTCAAGGAGTGCAAGCGATTCGTGGGACGTGGGCCTGCCCGTGCAGGTGATCTCAAGTCCTATGCCTGCCCGGGCCGCACCGGTCTCTGCCGCCGCGAGCGCTCCCCCTTCCAGGTGGGCGATGACCCTTTTGAAGCGGTGTTTCTCCAGGAATTCTCCAATGATGCCGCCCACGAACTCCCTCTCCTCTGCATCCCAGTAGCCGGTGACCGGCACATCATAATGCGCCGCAGGATAGACCAGCTCGAGTTCCCTCGGCACGAGCCCGAGGGGCGAGGTGACAATGAGCTCCAGGGCACGCCCGGCGATTGCCTGCCTGAACCTCCGGTGGCTCTGTGAGGAGGAGTAGGGCTTCCTCGCCGAGCAGGGGAGGAGGACTGCAACGTCAGCGGGAGGCGGCCGGTACCGGCCCACGACCCGTTCAGAAAACCTGGCCACCTCGGGCCTCTGGAGTACTTCGCCCGTCGTCGCAAGGAGTGTTCCTGCCCGCGCGACGGGGACTGCCTTCTCA
Source organism: Methanolinea sp. (assembly GCA_013331225.1). Classification (GTDB taxonomy): domain Archaea; phylum Halobacteriota; class Methanomicrobia; order Methanomicrobiales; family Methanospirillaceae; genus Methanolinea_A; species Methanolinea_A sp11423u. Next base: position 3,406 of record DUGV01000127.1, on the reverse strand, counting down.
AAGAACCCGCGAGCCCTGTCGATGTGCCGGAGAATTGCCACCTGCGCGGCGTCCATCCTGCACCGGCTCTCCACAAGGTCGCGGAGCCTCTGGCATGCGATATACTCGCGTGCAAGGGCCAGTTCCCTTACGAGGGCAAGCCGGTTGTGCTCCTTCAGGTCGCCGCTTCGGCACCCGGGGCAGGTGCAGACGCCGCTCCCGATCCGGTCCCCGGGGAATTCACCCTCCGGGATGCAGAACCTGCCCTGCGCAGAGCGGAGGTCCACCGCGGTGAAATCGAGGATATCGAAACCCGAGTAACAGAGGATTGCGGCATTCGAAGGGAGCGCCGCTCCAGGTGCATACCAGGCGGTGTCCGGAGGGAGGGCTGATTTCATCGCTTTCAGCCACTCCACGTACCTCCTCGGATTGGCAAAAGCGGTGTGCCAGCACGGGACCATGACACAGGTCCCGTGACCCGGGATATTCTCTCCAGAGGGATGGACCCAGGCGGGGAAGTCCCGGTCCCTGGGCAGGTACTGCGCCACAAACGCCGGATCTGCGCCGAGCGGGACGTTCTCCATCCTGGAGCCCGACAGCCCATCGAACAAAATCCCCGTGTCGAGGACAGTTGGGAGTTGACAGGTCTTGTCCCCAATTATGAGGGTTGCAATCCTGGCAAGCCCGTCTCTTTTCCTTACCTCGACCGTGCTCACGGGAGCACCTCCACGCCCGGGACCTCCTTTCTGACTACAGGTGTCCATTTGTCGGGGCACGAGATGGAAACGCGGCAGCCCGGGTGGGTCTCGATCAGATTCGCAATACCCCAGCAGCCGGCCGCGACCATCACCTCGTCCCAGTCCGGGATCTCGCTCTGGCCGATGGGAAACGTCTCACCCAGTTCAGGGGGATATGGGCCGAACGGAGGCCTGAATGGAAGAACGAGGTCAAAGCCCGGGAGTTCCCTCCCGTCCATCGATACGAGCACTGTCGATGGCAGGGTGAGGCGCTCGAGCATCGCATGGTAGCGTATCACCTCGGTCCTTGCGCAGCTTTCAGACCCGCGGTAGAAGAATCTTCGCTTGCTCACCCGGTCCCGCTCTTCGAGGGTCGCCGCACGGCTCAGAAGGGCACGATACCCCTTCAGGAGCGCAGGGTGGCTCCTGCACCGCTCGTCCACCAGTTCCCAGAGCACGCCGTCCTGGATGGCCTGCCGGATCCTTGAGATCTCCGCGAGGCTTACATGGAGATTATGGAGGGCAAGGAGACGTTCCTTTTCAGGCGATTCACGCAGCTCGTCGGCCGAGTGCGAGCGGCAGATCCGGCACGGGCAGGGGAGCTCAGAAAGCTCCTGGAGTTTCGCGCTCCCGGATGGAGTGAGGTACCGCCCCTCCCTCGCGTACAGGGCATAGGCGGCCGAGTCGAAGACATCGCATCCCATTGCCACCGCGAGGGCGAACATCGCGGGATGGCCGGCACCAAAGAGGTGAACGCATGACGATGCAGGAATTCCCTTTTTTGCGGCCATCACCACGTCCACCAGCTCCCCGTACCGGTAGGCTTCCATCAGCGGGACCACTGCGCCGATGGGGCAGAATGAGAACCCGAGTTCCCCCACTTCTCTTCCTGCCTGCTCCCTCAGGTCGGGGAATATTCCTCCCTGGACAGGGCCGGCAAGGGGGGCGTCCGGGCCGAGGGTCTCCCTTGCTTCCCGGAGGCGGGTCATGGTCAGGCCAAGTTCTCTCTCCACCTGGAGCCTGTCGGCGCCTGGAGGGGTCGGGATATCCAGCGGGACGTGGATGTCGCTCCCGATCGCCTCCTGGAAGCGGAGCGTCTCCATGTTGGTGATCTCCACCTCGCCGTAGACCGAGAGCTGGAAGGAGCCGGAGTCAGTCATGATCAGGCCATCGAAGCCAAGGACCCTGTGGAGGCCGTGCGAGAGCGCCTGTTCCCTGAACTCCTCGCTTCTTGAGAAGATGTATGCGTTGGTGATCAGGCCCTCCGCTCCCATCTCCTTCATCTCCCCGGCAGTCACCGGCTGGAGGTGGGGGTTGATGACGGGGAGGAGTGCCGGGGTCCGGATCGTCCGGCTCCCTGCCTTCAGCCTCCCCTGCCGCCCGGCAATGTCCTTCTCCATTACTTCGAACGTGATCGGCATGGTCTGACCGGAATTTCTGCAGTATTTGTGTGCCGCAGATGCAAGAAGGTATGCCCGGTCGACCGTGGTGAAGGCGGGCAGGCACACGCGGGGAATGAGGATGATACGGCAATAGCGTGAAAGCCGGCCAGGGGCGAACCCAAAAAAACAGGGAGACTCCTGGTATCAACCCGCAACCCGTTGTTCACCGAGTCCCGGTGCGAAGCGGCCAAAAATATTCCCTGGATCGGGCCCCGCGTGAATGACATGGTTTCCTGCAACGATCATGGTGCCGGCAGGTCTCCCCCTCCCCACCATGTGGCCGGAGTATGCCAGTACCGCCGCATCCCTCGAATCAGGTGAGTCAAACGCCTGGGTCCGGATCACCATCCTGTTGCCCTCTCCATCCTCCAGGACGTAGGTGTTCCCACCCGTTGCTCCCGGGAGATGCCACGTGGTATCAGTGACATTCACGACCCTGATACCTGCTGACTCTGCGGCCTCCTTCACGGGTTCGCCGGACAGGGGACGGTACGGAGATTCGGGGAATGCAATAATGACCCAGCCCGCCGGGAAGAGGACTATCATCGCCAGCACGAGCAGCACTGCAAGGGTTTCGGTGTTCCATTCTGTCATATTCTGCCTCCATTAGGAGCGAATGGACTCATCGAGACACCTCCCTGGTGGTCCCGGCCTTCCTCCAGCCAGGCTTCTTCAGTTTTAAAAAGACGAGCGGCGGTACTGCGAGGAGGAGGGTGCCGATCAGTATCCCTCCCACGTAGAATACAGCCCTCGTTGCGGAGAAGTCTCCCGTAGGCATCAGCCCGACAAAAAAAGAGAAGATCACTCCTCCTGCACCCATGCCCCCGATGAGCCACGCGCCCGCGGTCCCCCCCGGGATTCGGAACGGGCGGGGTGCATCGGGGCGTGTGTAACGGAGGCGGATGAGTGCGGCAAAGACGAGGAAGTACACGATGCAGAGCAGTTCGACGGTAATCGCGGAGAGTATCCAGTACGCCTGGTTTACCGAAGGCAGGAAGACATAGAGCAGGGAGATGAGAGTCCCGATCAGGGCCTGGACAATGAGCACTGCGACAGGCGAACCGTAGCGGTTGGTGCGGTTGAAGATTGGCGGGAGGTTCCCTTCCTCTGCAACCACCCCGAGGCCCTTTGCGGGGCCGATCAGCCAGGCGGCAAGGGAGACCACTCCCCCGATGGTGATCAGGAGGGCCATCGGTGTAATGGCTCCGGGAATGCGGGCGGCATTGAAGAAGTACTGGATCGCCTGCA
>DUGV01000177.1 GCA_013331225.1 Methanolinea sp. | reverse complement strand
TCACCGAATGGTGTTCCTAAAAAAACTGACTGAACATATCCCTGCATTTTCATCATCTTTACTCGGGCTTCGCCTTTCGACCCCCAGGCGACCTGGCGGTCACCGAATGGTGTTCCAAAAAAACTGACTGAACATATCCCTGCGTTTTTCATCATCTTTACTCGGGCTTCCCCTTTCGAAACCAAGGCGACATAGCGATCGCCGCAGTGCGAGAAGGAAAAATGAAATCCCGGAGCAGAAAGGACCCAGGAAAAACAGAGTGATCCGGGGCCATTCCTCGCACAACCCCGCAGTGGGGGCTCCATCCCCCAACTGCTCCCTCGCATAGGCCCAAATCGCATTTCAGTGACGCGCACGCGTGTGCGGAAAGCTCCTGGCGCATCACCGGGGGTGAAGTGCGGTCGGGTTTGCCCGATGAAAAGGGTATTCCTGGAACACCCGCCTGCACACCCCCCGCAGCAATAGGCATTGTGCCTATTGCTGCTCCTTGTATTTATCGGAGAACGTGATGTCGTCCAGGTCCTTCTTCTTCTGGATCGCAATCTCGGCCGGGAACCCCGCAGGGACCAGCGAGACGAGCGTGTAGTTGCCCGGCACATCGAGGAGCTTCCTGACTGCCTCGGCATACTCTTTCTTCTCCCCCGCAACCCAGCAGCTGCCGACGCCATAAGACTGGAGGCCGAGGATGAGAGTCTCGGTCGCCGCACAGCAGTCTTCAAGATAGTACTTGGCCTTCTTCTCACCAAACACGGCAATGCAGATCGCAGCATCGGCGATGAACTTCCCGTGGTCGGTGAGGTCGGCGATCTTTTTGAGGAGGTCCCTGTCGCGGACGACGCCGAAGAGCCAAGGCTGCAGGTTCATCGCGGTCGGGGCATGCCTGGCACATTCAAGGACATCCCGGATCGTGGTCTCGTCCACCGGGTCAGGTTTGTACTTGCGCACGCTGTGCCGTGACTTGATAATGGTGGTTCCGACGTTCATGGAGATTCCATCGGTGCATGAGAAAAAAAAGGTGTCCTTCCCGCACTGACCGGGAGGACGATTGTCAGGGCATCCTTCCCTTTCGCACCAAAAGGGCCAGGGCTGCCAGGAACGCCAGCACCGCGGCGAAACCCAGAAATCCTGGTGCCGGAGTTGGGGTGGGCGTGGGAGGCAGGGGCGTTCCGGTCTCCTGGACCGTTGGCGTTGCGGTAGTAGCGGTCTCAATCGGGCTCGCCGGAGGAGACCCGGCAGGCGTGGGAGTGCGGGTCGCGGTCGGCACACTCGTCACCGGCAGTGGAGTCGTCCCTGTAATCAGCGGGTTGACTCTCTGGACGAGGAATGTGACCTTCTCGCTGATGGCCTTTCCCGCGGCCGGGTAATTGTCGGACATGTCGTTTGCATCGCACCGTACATAAACAGAATACTCCCCGATGGGATACTCGGCACTCCCGGTCGCCCACACCGGGCCGGTCTCAAACGGCGACGAGGAGACGACCACCCCCTCGAGAGAATACCCGCCGAGGGATGAGAATGTCAGCGAGTCCGGGCCGTTCAGCCTGATGGACAGCGGCGCGCCGGCAGTTCCCGGCCGGTTCGCCATGACCCAGAGGTTCGTATCGACCCGGAATCCTGCGGTGTCCCCCTTGGGAATCCAGGTCGCCGACGGACTGACCACGAACCCGGAAGAGTAGTCCACCACCCGTATCCCGAGGCTCGGCTCTTCCAGGTAGAATGCGACAGTATTCTCGGGGAGGAGGAACCACGGGCCGGTCTTCCCTCCAAACGTAATTGGAGAGACATAGAACGCGGACGGGTCACCGACCGTCACCTGGGCCGCGGGGGCGTGCGAGACCTGCCCGCCAGTACCATACCAGGCAAGCGAGGACCCCGCGGTGGCACCGGTCAGGGTGATGTCAAGGTCCTCCTCTCCGACAAAGACCGTCCCCCCCTGGGGTATGGTATTCTCTGCCGCGGAGAAGGGGGCGACCAGGATAAGGAGGACTGCCAGGGCAAGGATCGCTTTGTAATTATAGTGACCCTCATTCGATCGTTTCATAGACAGGAGAGCGCAAACCCGCCTCATAAACCTTCTCCTGCGATGAAGAAGGAGGTTTTTTAAGGACTTCCTTTCAGGAGAAGATCCCGGTGATGGCATTCCACATGTTGGAGAACCCCTGGGTGATCAGCACCCCGGGATCGATTCCCAGCACCGGGAATATGAACATAAAGTAGAGGACAGTCCCGAGCGTGCTCCCCAGGTTGGCAAGCGCGGCAACGAGGACGACCCGGAAGAGCGGCACTTTCATCATCTCCGAGAAACTCTCGGCCTCGAAGATCCGGCGGAAGTCAGCAGGTGCCGGTTTTCGTATCTTCGCCTCCACGATGGCCGAGAACCAGCCCGCTGCAATCAGTGGGTTCAGCGCCGTGAACCAGGAGACCCCAAATCCCGTGAGTGCGGAGAGGGGGTGGCCCCTGGCGGCAAGGGTAAATGCCGCGGTCAGGATGCCGTGAACCAGCACCCAGTACACGAGTGCCATCCCCAGCACCTCGAAGCCCACGCCCGAGAACGCGAGCGCCAGGAGGAGGAGGACAAAGAGGACCGTCACCGCCACTCCGAAGATCAGGCCCCAGGGCCGCGACTTCACCTCCGCAGTCAGCTGCTGTATCGGCGGGAGAGTCCCGGGTGCATCGAGATACTTCCGGACACCCTCCACATGCCCCGCCCCGAGTATGGCAAGGACCCGCGCATGCCGCGTTGTGAGGCCTGCGAGATTGTGGGCAAGGTAGGCATCCCTCTCATCGATGAGTGCGCGTGCGCCGTTCGGGGAGAACTTCCGGAACTCCTCCATGGCGGCAGTGAGCATGTCCTGCTCCTTCAGCTGCTCGACGTCTATCTCCTCGCCATCGATGCTGGCGACCGAGACCGCGAGGGCATAGAGCATCTTCAGCTTCTCGAAGAACGAGAGCGACCTCCAGAACCTGCGAAGGGTGATGTTGATGTCCCGGTCAACGAGGCCGATGGCGATCCCCCGCGACTCTGCCTCCTCGATGGCTGCCTTCATCTCGGCACCCGGCTCCACGCCCAGGTCAAGCCCGATGCGTCGCTGGAGGTATGCGAGGATCCACTGGACGAGGATCTGGGTGAAGTTCTTTGCTTCCAGGATATCCTGGACCGACGGGTCTTTTGCCTGTTTTCGTATCACCGCATACCGGGCGGGGTCAAGTTCCACTGCCACCACGTCGGGAGAGAACTCCTCGATGGCTGCCCGGACCTCCTCAACGCTCTTTGCCGAGACATGGGCCGTGCCCACGATCCGGAGTTCCCCTGTCATACTCCCTTCACTCCTTCACCATCAACGATAAGGCGCCCCTCCCCTTGCGGAAGCATCGAGAACG
>DUGV01000064.1 GCA_013331225.1 Methanolinea sp. | reverse complement strand
ATATCGCATCCTTTTGCCTGGACTACGACTGTCTTGTTGTTCAGTGCATGGACAATCTTGACTGTTTCTCCCGGGAAAATGCCCATGTCAGCGAGGCGTTCACACCCCCCGGGACATCTGACAGAGAGAACCTTCAGCACGCTGCCTTCCGGAAACTGAAGGAGCGAGGGAAGCCTTGCCCTGCCCTGGAGCATCCTGCACCCCCGTCCTCTCGGTCTCCTGATATACCTGTCAAGCCGCTCGAACGCTTCATCCGAGATGTCATGTTCGAGGATGCACGCCTCTTCAGATGCCGCATCAGGGTCCATCCCAAGGACTTCAGAGAGGAAACGCGCGAGAACCTGGTGTTTCCTCATTACACGGCTACCGGTCTCTGATCCCTTCTCGGTCAGTTCAACCCGCTCGTCCGGCAGGATACGGATATCCCCCTCCTGCTCCATGAGCTGCAGTTCACTGGTGAGTTCCGACGCTCCCCGCGAAAGATAGGCTGCCAGTTCTGACACGGTGGGAAGTTGTGGAGATCTCCGGGATAACACGCAGAGTGCTTCAAGAAAATCCTCCCGGATCGAGGTATTCATGCTCAACATGTTGGAGATGGCATTATTTGAGAATTTGTATGAGGTCAGACACGAGATGTGCGAAGCGTACCAAATCGCACCGATCCCACTTTTTTAATTCGTGGTCCCATGCATCGTGTTCACCGTTATTGAATATTGAACATTATTGATACTCAAATGTAATAGATGGTAACAATCATTTAATATATTACTTCGGAGACAGTATCATGAAATGAGGTGGCATGGTGAAAAAGAACAGTCTTGCTGACGTACAGGATGCCATTAAAAAAAGGGCTTCCTACCATCTGACCCTTGATTGCGATAAGGTAGACCCTGCATGTCGCGAATATGCAGAGACAATCAACACTCTATTAAAAGTCGCAGAGGATCTCCGAATCCGCACGCAACTTGTATTTGCCGAGAACCCGCTCCCCATCCTGATCTTTGACAAGAGCTGGAACATACTCACGGCAAACCAGGCATATAGCGATCTTTCTGGCATTGATCGTGCAGCGCTCAGAAAGATGAATGCGAAGAGCTTTAAAATCCTGAACCAGAAAGGTGAGGGACTCAAAGCAGCCTTCACGAACAAGAAGCGCAGCTTTGGTGAAGTAACCGTGGAGATGCCGGCAGGCACACGGATACTTGAGCAGTATGGCATCCCCATTCTGGACGATGCGGGAGAAGTCCAGTCTCTTTTCGTCATCTACAATAATATCACCGAGAGGCGCACCCTCGAAGAAAGGCTGCAGAGGAGTATATCGGAGATCGGCGAAGTTCTCTCGAACCTTTCCCGGGGAGACCTCACAAGGAAGGCCGAGATATTCAAGGATGATCCACTGGCGAAAGTCAAGCGTGATCTTAACCAGAGCATCGACAACCTGACCGCACTCATCTCCGAGGTCATGGAGATGATTGGAGATCTTGATCATGCAATGACCGATATCCTTTCAGGAACAGATGAGATAGCCCGTGCGTCCCAGACAGTGGCCACTACCGCCCAAAAGACATCTGACGATGCGAAAAGCCAGATCCAGCAGCTTGAACAGGTGAGCAGGGAGGTTGCCGAGCTGAACGCTACTGTAGAGAAGATAGCAAAAAATTCCCACGAGATGGCAGAGACATCCAGGCAGGTGCTGAATGCCGAGGAGAGTGCGCGTAAACTTGGGAAAGAAGCCACTGATAAGATGAATATCGTCCAGGATTTCTCGCGGAAGGCCATGGACGAGATGGTCACGCTCGACGGAAAGACGCAGGAGATCAGCAATATTGTCAAGGTCATTACCGATATTGCAAACCAGACGAACCTCCTGGCATTGAATGCTGCTATCGAAGCGGCAAGAGCCGGAGAGCACGGCAGGGGATTTGCCGTCGTGGCAGGTGAGGTGCGGAACCTTGCCGGCGGGTCCAAGAATGCCACCAAAAACATCGACAATGTCATCCGCGACATCTCCAACTCCAGCGGCCATACTGTGAACTCCATGAAGAAAGCCTACGAAGAAATAATCACCGGTATCAAAAGTGTGGAGATCACCATCGAAGCGTTGAACCAGATGGCAGCGGGGGTCAGGAATACCGCAGGCAGTATCGCAGAGATATCAAAGGCCACCGATAATCAGGCTGTTGCGACAGGTAATGTAATGAGTAGTGTGGACCAGATTCATGATATTGTCGTGAAGAACGAGAGAAATACCGAACACCTCGCCGCCCTCGCAGAGGAGAGCAGCGCGTCTATCGAGGAGATAGCCAGTGCCACGAACGAGATTAAGATAAAGATGGGGCATTGCCGGGAGATCATGGGATCATTCCGGTTTAAAGCCTGATGGATTGCAGCATGCCAAATATCCTGGAGTTCGGTCTGGACGGGAATTTTTATGCCATGGATATTCATATCACCCGGGAGATCGTAGAGTTCCTCCCACTCACTCCCATCCCAAGGACACCGGGGTATATTGCGGGAATGACAAATATCCGGGGGGAGATAACCACCATTATCGCGATCAGCGAACTTATTGGTGCAACGGCAGGCAATACAGAGCCTGCATCGCAGAAGTTCATCATATTCATGCCTGGTACCGCTCGGGGGGAGAATATCGGTGTAATGGTGGATGAGGTCTATAGCGTTATCGAAGTGCCTGAACAGGCAATCGAGTATACGGAAAATCGCGGAGAGGGCACCATCAAATCGTTCATTAAAGGTATCATCCGCGTCAGCGACGATTCAGGGGAGAAAGAGGGAAGCAGGGTATCTCAAAGGCTCGTTTTATATCTTGACATAGAGAAGCTCTTATCATATCTCTTCGAGATGGCATCGCGTTGAGATCCTGAGGTATCATGGACGAATTCCAGGCTCTACTCCAGACCATACAGCGTCTCTTTCATATCCAGTGTACCAATTACAAGGAAGATTATATCAAGCGCCGCCTTGCATCGAGGATGAATTCCCGGCATATCCCTTCATACAAGGAATACCAGGAATTCCTGCTGAAGAACATGGATGAGCGTGAGGCATTGAAGAATGCCCTTACCATCAATGTGACGAAATTTTTCCGTGATCCTCAAGTATTCCAGTGCTTGAAATCGGAGGTTTTGACTCCAATCCTGCGGCAGAAGAAGAGATTACGTCTCTGGAGTGCAGGATGCTCATCAGGGGAGGAACCATATTCATATGCCATCCTTCTTTATGACCTGACCACTCTCCAGAAAGATGCAGACTGGACGGTTATCGCGACAGATATTGATGATACGATACTTAAAAAAGCGAAAGAAGGAGTGTATGAAAAAGCTTCCCTTGAACTGGTGAGCGAGAGCCAGTTACGCCGCCATTTCAGGCAGATGGAAGACGGAAAGTTCGAGGTGAAGCCCCACATTCGGGAGAGAGTCAAGTTCCAGCACCATGACCTGATGTCCGGGATTCCCATAAGCCGTTACCTGGATGTCATCTCGTGCAGGAATGTGACGATTTACTTCAACGATGCGCAGAAGAACGACCTTGTACGTATGTTCTACCAGGGATTGAGCCCTGGCGGATATTATGTGATGGGGATGTCGGAGTTTTTAAGCAGGGAAGTGGATGGCCTGTTCACACCGTTTCGGCCATTACAGAAGATATTTGTACGGAAAGATCCTGCATAACAGACTAGACTTTTCGGTCCTTTTTTATCCTCCACCTCACAGCGGGGACTGAAAGTTCGAATCGCGCCCCCTTTCCGAAGGTGACCGTCTCCTT
>DUGV01000129.1 GCA_013331225.1 Methanolinea sp. | reverse complement strand
CCGTTTAAGTATATCGCAGCGTCTGCAGGACTCGATTCAACTTCGAGGGTCGCGGTCGTAACCGCGGCATGGAGTATAACCTCGATCTCGGCATAGTTCACGCCGGAGAGTGCATTTGCAGCCGCAGGCTGTGTCGAGACGAACACGGTATGGCTTCCCGGGGCAAGTCCCCCTGAGACCCGTCCCGTGTTCCACGTGTAAGCCCACCGGTCGTTCTCGACCATGACCTGGGTGAAGGTGTCCGGATCCCCGGTGATGACAGCCGCATTGCTGTTCTCCATCCGGGCGCCGTTTGGAGGCATCCCTGGACCTGTCACGAAGAGATAGACCGTGTCAGCGAGCTGCACGGTGCCATTCAGGGGGATAGAATCCCCGATTGTTGCCGTGATAGAGCCTCCAGCGCAGGCTCCGCACAATGCCGAACACGAGAGTGCCAGGATAGTCAGGGAGATAATGACCGTTGTAAATGTCCTCTGTCTCATATCATCTCCCCATTTGCAGCCATAGGCGATGAATGAGTGGGTATGTGGAGAAAGACCAATCTGACAATCATGTAACGCGGCCGTGATCACCGGGGCCACTTGTTTACGGCAATTGCCCTCTTCCAGGCTTTACGGGCGTAAAAGAGAGTTCCGGTCGCGATGTCTCCATACCTGTATCTTTCCAAAAGCCTCGGGGTATGAGGGAGGACTGCCATCATGAGAAGGATATTCCCTGTCTGCCTATAGAGTGGTTGCGGATTGTTATAAGAAAAAAAAATCCTGGTTCCGGGTGAGTATTGAAAGGCGATCCTTTCCCACCCATGTTCACCACTCAGCCTGGGACGACGAGCTGTACCATGGGTACAGCGGCAAATACTGTGATTGCCAGTATCATCATGACCTTCTCTCTCATCAGATTGCTCCGCTACACGAGTGGAGGAGGCCTGGTTAAAAATTAGCTGGATACCCGTGGTTCAAGACAGGGGGTGACCCTTTTTGCCCTGCGCCCATCCGCAGGCCTGCATGACCCTGTACAGGAGCGATCCGGCAAGACTTCTCTCCAGCGAGATGGCGCCTTCGCTGCACATCTCGTGGCAGCAGTAACAGCGTATGCACCGGTGGAGGCTGATGCGGGCGCGTCCCCCGGAGACAGTGATGGCCCGGGCAGGGCAGATTGTTGCGCACTTTGCGCAGCCGGTACATTTCTGATGCGTGACTATGGGCCGCATTGCACACAGGCTCCCCAGCGTGTGGACCGCCCGGAAGAGGGGGGTGACTGGCATGCTTCCGCTGTGGTTGATGTAGGTCCCTGGCTTCCTGACAGGGTGTTCCATGGATGGAGGCAGCGGGTCGCCGAGGAGTTCGATGTCGCGTCCGTCCGGGGCGATGAGTCCGCGAACGATAGCACACTTCAGGTAGGGGACGTCAAGGGGATCAAGCGACATCAGCCTGCACAGGACCATGTCGAGCGCCAGAGGGCTTGGACTGGCAAGGAGAAACCCAAGATGCCGGGGGGAGCCTGACGTCGGTCCGTCTCCTTCCATTGCCACGATGGCATCCGCGACCTGCAGGGAAGGACGCACCAGCAGGTTCAGGTCGACAAGCATATCCCCGAATCTCTCCCCGGTCTGGAACCTGGAGTGGAGGAGCGGTTTCTCCAGTCCCGGTACGAGCCCAAAGACGTTCTTGGTGGCCCCGGAGAGGAGGGTGAGGACATGCGTCTTGGCTTTCGAGACCACGACAACGTGATCAGAGGAGAAGAAGGGTGAAATGAGGAAAAACTCCCGGCATACCTTCCCCTCAGGATACTTCACCAGGCGAGAGTCCGCATCAAGGTTCAGGACGCACCCGGGATCCAGAGCGAGCCCCTCATATCCTGCCCGCTCGTACTGGCGCGCCAGCGACGTCGGCGTGTAACGGATGCCGGCCCCGGGGCTGTCGGCGAGGGTGACCGTGCAGCCGTGCTCTTTCAGCAGCCGGATCACTGCCCCGACCACGACAGGGTGGGTGCACACGGCACGTTCCGGTGGGAGCCCCTGCAGAAGGTTGGGCTTGACCAGCACGCGTGTGCCAGGAGTGACAAACGAGTCGATGCCTCCCGCAAGTGTAATAGCCTCATTGAGCGCACGAAAGACCTGGTCCGGCTGGTACTCGGCGCACCTCACAAGTGCGACAGGGACCCTGGCTCTCCCGTCTTGCCGGAAAGGATGCCGGAAATGGGGTTCTTCTGCGTCACCGGGGTGCTCAACCACTGCCAAAATCCTCCTCTTCATGGCCGGGGGACTTCCCTGCGAGTGCCCGGTACTTCCTTTCTGCAGCCTCAAGGTCGGAGAGGAGATCTTTTAGAGAGGAATAACGTTCATCGGGGCTTGTTTCCAGGCACCTCCCGATGACAGGCCCGAACATGGAAAGGGAAGGATTGTTGCCAAAGAATGGTTTGCTTATCCCGGAAAGCCGCTCCGTTGTCACTTCCGCAATACTCTCTCCTGGGAAGGGGAGCGTGCCTGTGAGGAGCTGGTAAAAAATGATCCCGATCTGGTAGATATCGGTCTTCCCGGTGCTCCGGCCGAACCTTCCGGGGTCAAGCTGCTCGGGAGCGGCATAGGAGAGTGAGAACCCGTGCAGGGTGGTCTCCGAAGGGATGCCGTCATTGCGTGAGAGCCCCCAGTCTCCGATCTTCGGCTCCCCCCTGGCAGTGAGGAGGATGTTTCCTGGCTTGAGGTCGCGGTGGATCACGCCGCCGCTGTGCGCGAACAAAAGAGCCTCTGCGACCTTCCTGACGAGGGCTGCAGCATCACCGGGTTCCATGGGGAGCGGGATGTCTTCGAGGCTTCCCGGGAGATATTCCATCTCCACGAACGGGACGGGAAGGATGTTGGCAGCGTTGACCTGCACGATTCCGGGGTGGATAAGTGTCTTCCAGACGCTCATCTCGCGAAGCAGGGATCTTCCTGTCTGCTCATCCGTATGAGTGGGCACTTTCACGGCCACCATTGTGCCATCGCTCCTGCGCCTGGCAGAAAAGACGCGAGCGATTCCACCCTGGTGCAGGAACCGTGCGTCAAAGTACCTCCCGGAGAGCTCGGGGGGGAAGAAAGGCGTGGCAGCCGCAGGGTTGTCCTCGAAGAGCATGGTGTCGGTGTAGGCTGATGGCGGTTCTGCCGCAGTCTCCCGTGGAACATTTGCCTGGATAAGTGTGATGCCGAGGCCACCGAGGAACGCGGCGACGGGAACGGCTTGAGGGAAGGGAAAGATGGGGGCAAAGAGGAATACTGCATACACCGCAAGACCTGCGGCCAGGAGTGCAGCATGAACGATCGAGACATTCCTTCTCTCTCTCCGAAAAAAGGAAGAGATGGCCAATCCCGCCGATGAAACGGCTCCGTTGACAAGCAGGAACCCACCAAGGATGATCCATGCAATCTCCCTTCCGGAAGAGAGGAACCAGAGCATCCCGGAATCGATGAAGACCAGGCCTTCAAGGAAGAAGATCACCGCCATCAGTGCATGAACCCCGGCAATTACCCCATGCCAGCGGCTCCACCATGGGGCCGCAAGTCCGGGGGGTTCGCGGTCCCTCCATCGAACGGCAAGGTTCAGGATGGCGCTGATCGTTGCAAGCACGAGCACGAGGACAGCGGAAAAAAAAGCGGCAGTCGTTGCCGGCTCTTCCTGATCGCCGGATGCGATGGGTGTGACGTTGGTGGTGGGCTCTGGCGATGCCGTGGTGGGAACAGGGGTCGGGTAATCTGTAGGGATGGCGGAGGTGACGACCACGGTGGGGACAGTCGTTGCGGGCAGCGGGAATGGATTGGTGGGCTTTATGAACTGGGGAAGACCGCTCTCTGCAATCTCCTTGTACTTCTCCTGGATTGCCTTGTTCTTCTCAACCAGTTCCGACGGGATGCCCCGTGAAGCGTTGCTCTCGTAGGTGATCCATGCCGAGCAGAATTGGCTGCATACCATCATTCCCGCAAGGAACACCGTGAGAATAAGGAGAGGATGCTTCACATCCCTGCCCCCGGTTCACCAGTGTCCTGATCAGGCTTATGCAGAAAGAGGAGAGTTGCACCGAACTCCCCGAGTGAGAGCGAGATGCGGTCGCCGTCCCTGAGAAGCACCTGTTGACGCTCCGCAATCCTCTTCCCGTTAAGATACGTGCCTCCGGTACTGCCGCGGTCCTCGAGAACACACCTCCCGTCCCGCTCGGTGATCAGTGCATGAGGCCTCGAGATCCGTGTCAGGGACCTGTAAGACTCGGGAAAAGAGATGCATCCGCATCGCGGGAGGCTCGCATCCACGCCAGGCTCCACTCTTCCCAGCGCAGTGCAGGGGGATGCAAGCGGGAGTGTCCGGCAATCCCATTCGCCCCCCATTACGAGGAGTAACTTCTCGAGCGTCCCCCATTCGAGGGAGAGACGTTGCCTGACCGTGGACACCTGTCCATGCAGGCCACTCCACCCGGCATGAGGGGGCAGCGCGAAGAGGAACCCGAGGTCGCGCTGGACGCGCCGGATGACGTCAGGGACATGAGAATATTCCCATACGGGGTGGACTCCGCGGGATGTCTCCCTCCCGAGCCCCGGGCTCCTGGTGATCAGACCTGCGTGAAGAAGACGCTCCAGGTGTTTCTTGGTGTTCTCGTAGGAGATCCCTGTGGCAATCGAGACCGAGCGTGCATCGAGCGGATTTTTCTCAAGGAGCCTGAGGATACGGAGGCGCGTGCTGTTTCCAAGGATCTCGAGGTATTCCGAGAGCTCCTCCAGGAACTCCGCATCATCGGCGGTCAGTATGGTGCCCTGCCCCTCTGCCATGCATCTCTCCTCACGGGACCATTCCTGCAGGAGAGGTATGCGGGACGTCTTCAAGAGAGTGCCGGTTGGACGGCCCCGGCCCCGCCTGCCACCGGAACTCTCTTTTGTCACCGGCCGTCCATGTCTCCCTTTTCCCGGTTTTTCCCGTGAGCCGGGACAAATGAGAGAGATGCCGAATTTATGCAGTATCTCGTTTTCGCAGGCGGAGGACCGTCGTCGAAGACGTGGCCGAGGTGCGCATCGCAACGGGCGCATGTGACCTCTGTCCTCACCATCCCGAAACTCCGGTCCTCATGAAAACCGACATTGTTCATATGCACGGGTGCACTGAAACTCGGCCATCCTGTACCGGAATCAAACTTTGAGTATGAAGCGAAGAGGTCTGTCCCGCAGCAGATGCATCGGTAGAGCCCAACATCATGAAGGTCATGGTATTCTCCCGAGAAGGCCGGCTCTGTCCCTTTCATCCTGGCAACGCGGTATTGCCCGGCCGATAACCTCCTCTGCCACTCCTCTTGGGACAGGACAACCCTGTCCACCAGTTCCAGCTTCCCGGTCGAGAGGGAGAAGATACAGATGCGGGACGGATCCTTCGAGGGGTCTTTCATGCTGCACTCACTCTTTTCTTCAGCTGGGCATAAAGAAGGAGTTTGTGGCAGTGGAAAAACCACGGATGCTATCATGTTGCCCGCGAAACCTCTGGAGCGTATCGCTGATGCCCCTATGGAGATAGCAGAGAGGAAGGAGAGCGGGGTGGTGGTGCTGGTGTGCCGCGGAAGATTGGACGGGCACGGCGCGATGGTCCTGGAACAGGCCGCAAAAGAAGCCCTGCACGACGACGACCGTTCACTTGTGCTCGACATGAAGAATGTCCCCTACCTTTCCAGCGCCGGGATCAGGGTCATGCTTGTCCTGCAAAAGAGGCTGCGGGATCGCGGCGGGAAGGTGGCTCTCGCGGGAACGGGTGATTTTCCCAGGAAAGTCCTTGAAATGGCAGGTTTTCTCTCCATCTTCCCGGATTATCCCACCGCAGAAGAGGCCGTTCGCGTCCTCGGGAAGGCGGAGGAGCGTGCATCCCTGCTTGCCGATCTGCAGTCCCCAGCCTTTGAAGTGAACGGGGCCAGGGTACGTATCGAGCAGGGTTCCACTCGGCCGTCGGCTCTCCGGCTATGGGGTGACATGGATGTGGTGCTGAATTCCCGCATCGACGCACCGCACCTCGCGGTGATACCCTTCAGCGGGATCGAATATGCCCTGGGCCTGGGGGCTCTCGGAAAAAGTCCCGAGGATGTCCTCCCGTTCCTTGGAGAGATGGTGGCGCTCCACGGCTCGCTGGTCTGGCTGCCGGCGGACGGCAACGACACGCCTGACTTCTTCACTCCGGTGAAGGACACCGGGGAGGTCAGGATCTTCTCCGGGTACTCAGTATCCCTGGAGGGTCCTTTCCGGGAGTTTGTCATCCTCGAGAGTATCCCGCGCGAGGGAATGCGCCTTGGAGAAATCTACCGCCTCCTCATCGAGAGGGCGAAGAAAGAGCACCTCGAGTTCAGGGGAGTCCTGGCAGTGGCGTGGTGGGCAGTCCTCGAAGGACTGCAGAGCCAGGATATCCCCACCAGGAACCCTTCGGTGCAGGACTCACGGTTCGCGCAAGGAGCGATCCCCAGGTACAGGGGTGATACCCTGGTGGGTTTTGGAATCGCGGTCGACCTCGATCTCGCGGAGAAGCACTTCGACAGGGCAGTCCTGAACTCATTCTTCTCCCCGCATGGGGAGGAGAATGAGGGAGGGCCGCGGATGATCACACATACTCATGGAGTGGTATTCAGGAACGTCGCATACGACCCTGGCGCATCGCTGGAAGGGCAGATGAAGAAGATACTTGGCCAGGGGGAGTTCGTGGACATGCGCCACCTCCTTGACGAGACAAGGATCCGCAAGGCCAAGATCGGCATCGCTCCTGTCAGCTCGCTCATCACGTGAAATCTCAACGCCACCTGCAGCCGGCAGGGAGAATAATCCGCGGGGTCTCCCTCACAAGAAACATTGCTGCATTCACTGAGGAGAACCCGCCAGGAGAATACAGGCAGAACAGGCAGGAAAAAAGTAACAGGAAGTCAGGGCCTTCTGTATGCCACGAGCAGCCCTGCAATCGCCAGGCCCCCCGCCAGCACCATTGGCGACAACGCGGCCCTCGTGCTTCCGGGAACCGGCGTCCCAGGATTGAGCGTCTCGCTCACCAGGGTAGTCTTTCCTCCTGTGACCTCGACTGCGGAGACCACGTCCTGGAACCCTTCACTGGTAATCATGACGGCGTGGCTTCCCGCAGGAACATCATGCAGTGAAAGCGGAGTCATTCCCCTGAACTGGCCGTCGAGATAGACAGACGCACCCGCCGGGACGGATTCAAAAGTGATGGAACCGAGGGGCACAGGCGTAAGTGACAGCGGCACCCTCATTACATCGTTCCCGGTGACCGTCAGGGCCTGCTCGATCGGGG
>DUGV01000024.1 GCA_013331225.1 Methanolinea sp. | reverse complement strand
ACGCCCGTGATACCAGGAATTCGTTCAAGTTTCCGCTGGAGCTCGCCGGCATTATTGATGAACCCCTGGTTCTTCTTTGGTTCGATCACCAGGTTCCCGTAGCTGTAATCGATGCTCTGCTGGTTGAACAGCACGGCAACGCCGGTGATGATCGAGGGGAGGAAGATGAGGTTCACAAAGACCATCCCAATTATTAGGATCGTAAGGGAAAGCGTCCCCTTGTTCCCCCGGACAATCGACCGCTTCGCAAGGAAGAAGGCGACTTTCGACTCCTCAAACATTGCCGGTTCCCGGTTTTCTGCGGAAGAAGTACCAGTAAGCCCCGATCCCGGCGATCAGCAGGATGAGGACGATGCCGAGGACCATGGAGAGGTTGTCCGTGCTGTTGATATTCAGGTGGAGCTGCTGTTCTATCCTGTCGGTCCCGTAATCGTCTTCATACTGGATGGTGAGGGTGTACGGGATGTCCCCGGCACGGTCAGCCTGGAGGTTGAAGGGTGCCGGTGCATCGTTGCCGGGCTCGATCTTTCCCACGAATGCTTCCCTGGTCCCTGATACGGGGATATCAATCCAGGCATCGACCGACTTGGCATCATCGGTGCCGGTGTTCTCGATCCGGATGATAAGGGTGAACAGGTCTCCCTCTTTGATCCGGATTGGGTCGGTCGTTATCTGCGAGATGTCGAGCCTGGCTTTTCCCCGTATGTTGATACCGAGTGTCTCAACCTGTTTCTGGTACGACCCGTCCGGTTCCTGGAACTCGAGCACGAGGTTGACCGGGCGCAGGCCAAGCGGGGATTTTTTATCAGTGGAGAACTCCATCACGATGGTGCTCTTCTCCCCGGGGCCCAGTTTCGCGATATGGATGGTGCTGGGGGTCTTTGAGGTGATCGAGGATGTCGAAGAGTTCACTGTCACCCTGAGGTTGCCCGCCGATAACTGCCCGGTATTTTCAAGCACCACCGTTGCAGAGAAGTCGTCACCGGGGGCCACGCTCGGCGGCAGCTGCTTCTCGATGCTGATCATGGGCCTCTGCTGGATCAGCACATCGCTGTTCACGTTCACAGGGATGGGAAATTTCAGGCTCTTGGCATCGGACACCCGGATCCAGACCTCGGGAAAGTATACCCCCGTCTCTTTTGGTGCCCTGATCAGAAACGAGATCGGGATGGACTGGCCCGGCCCCAGTTCTCCGACACGGGTATATCCCCCGCTGATCACCTCGATGCCCTTTCCTACCATCGTGACGCTGTCAATAGGGGCATTGATCGCGACACTTGAAGTCGTTGCACTGGTATCGGAACTATACGACTGGGTGAGCGTCGCCTGGTCGGCGGTGTTCTTCACCGTGACGGTGATGATCCCCTCCTCCCCGGGAATCAGGACCGAGGGAGAGACCTGGTAGTCTGTGATGATAACCGTCGGGACACTCGCGGCTGCGGGAACTGCGATGCAAAAGAGCAGGATCATGAATGTCGCGACCAGCCCGACACAGCGCAATGGCGGCCACATGTGTAGAGTGTATCCTCACGGACTTGATAAAACTACAGACATGTACATGGTGGGCCTGTATGGGGTGGGTATTGCAGCCGGGCCTTCCTGCACAGGCCACGCCCTCTGTCTTCAAGGAGAAGCCCGCGCGAACCTGGAGGCAAGGAGATGTCCCTGGCGGTCTCCCCCCCCTCCCGGTATATCCGAACTCGGGTATGTCGCGCGACATCCTGACCAGAATTCCGAAATGAGGCGCAAGGATTGACACTCCCTGTCTTCTCTCATATGATACTCCAGAAAGATTAATCGTGACTGAACTCAGCCTGCAAAGCTCACTTCGATACCTACATATCAGGTGTTTAATTTACTCTGATCCATGGAACAGCACCGCCCCTCTTCCTGGGGCGTCCTTCTCATTGTCAGCCTTGCAGTGTTCATCCTGGTCATCGACACCACTACCATGGAAGTCTCCATCAGCGCCCTTGTGCATGACCTGGATACCAATGCCTCAACCATTCAAACCATCATCACCATTTATACCCTTGTGAAGGCCGCCTTCATGCTGATCGGCGCAAAGCTCCAGGATTTCATCGGGAGAAAGAAAGCGTTCCTGATCGGTGCTGCGATGTATGGCATCGGGGTTTTCACGGCCGCAACCAGCCAGAATGCAGCCATGTTCCTCGTAGGCTGGTCTATACTTGAGGGGATCGGCACGGTATTGATGCTCCCGGCAACGGTCACTTTCATTACCGGAACATACGAGGGGAAAGAACGGGCATTCGCCTTCGGTGTCTGGGGCGGGATTGCAGCGGCAGCCAGCATCTTTGGCCTTATCTTCGGCGGATACCTGACCACCAACCACTCCTGGAGGTGGGTGTTTGCTCTTGAGCTGGTCATCCTTCTCATCATCTTTGCTCTCCATCGGGTATTGAAGGAGACCCGCCCGACCGAATCCTGGAAGAGCTTTGACAGGGGGGGAGCGGTCCTCTCGGTTCTCGGACTCATGGCCCTGGTTTTTGGGATCCTCATGGTAAAAGAGCCTTCAGAATGGGTGATCGTTCCGTTTCTCATATTGGGGGGGATCATCCTCCTTTTCGGATTTTATTTCTGGGAGAGGCGTCAGATCAGGAACGCGAAAGGCGTCCTTGTAGATGTGACTATCCTTCCTGAACGTTCATTTCTTGCTGGGAATGTTGTCGCCATCGGCCAGAAGTTTGTGAGTGCCGGTTTCATCTTCATCTTCCCTCTGTTCTACGAGATGGTTACAGGTGCAAGCGCATACGAAACCGGTATCGCTCTTCTGCCCATGACCCTTGGGGTTGTCGTGTTCTCCATCCTCGGCGCCAGGCTCTCATCATCGGTCGAACCAAAATATGTGCTCCTTTTGGGAATAGCACTTGCCGGAGCAGGACTGGCAGCTTTGAGAGATGTCTTTTCCCTCACCACCACCGCCCATGACATCTTTCCTGGAAGTCTCCTGTTCGGGATCGGGCTTGGCCTCGTCCTTTCCCAGCTGACCAACCTCACCCTCTCCTCGATTCGGAGCGAGCGCCAGACCGATGCGTCAGGTATCTATAACACCACCCGGCAGCTGGGAAGCTCTCTCGGGACAGCACTCATCGGGATCGTCCTGGCCCTTGGTTTCGTCCGGGGGCTGCCTTCCGGTCAACCATCGCCCTACCTCCCCGGCCAGCCCCTGTTGTCAATCGGGATCAGCGATGCCGCGATCAATCAGGGGATGGAGTGGGCGTTCGTGGCGATGATCCTGGTGGTCATCGGCATGTTCCTTGCAGGCCTGTTCATCCGGAAGACAGGGAAGATAGTGTGAGGAGGTGAAAGGAGAGGACGAGAAAAACTCAGGGAACGTCTTTTTCCAGTATTGACCTGGTCTGACTGAATAAAAAATGAAGCATGGGTGGGAGCTACGCTCGGGTCATAAATGTCAACCGATTCGTCCGTGCCACACGTTGCGAAAGATCGGCAAACATCAACGTTTGTTAAATGTATGAAGCTGCACAATGATCTGTGTATCAACCAAAGTGAGGTAGCTCTTTCCATGCACAAGACTCTTGTTTCCATTCTGGCGATCGCCGCCACCATCTGGTTCGTCCTTTCGTCCGGATGCATGACCGGCACTCAAAATGGCCTGGCCAGCCAGAGTTGCCCGGACTATGTAAATCCCTGCCAGGGAATGACTCCGGTCCCGAGCGTATCGATCAACGGGACGCCGATCCAGTACGCGGATGTGAACGGGGTCAGGCTGGCATACCGCGTGTTCGGGTCCGGTGAGCCTATCCTTATGCTCAATGGTTTCGGGGCCACGATGGACCACTTCTATAATGAGTCGTTCCTCGGCATCCTTGCTACCAATTACCAGGTATACATCTATGACCACCGGGGGATGG
>DUGV01000005.1 GCA_013331225.1 Methanolinea sp. | reverse complement strand
GGTTTCTGTGGCGGAGCTTGGTGATGACCATCTCAAGCGTCGGACCCCGGTCCGGGGAGTCGATCAGGTGGACCTCGTCGACGACAAGAAGGGTGATCGCGCCGAGCCACGGGCTTCTGTTCCGGAGAAGTGAGTCCACCTTCTCGCTCGTCGCAACAATGATATCGTTCTTTCCAAGGAACTCATCCCTTCGGTCGAAGTCGCCGGTTGCAATCCCGACCTTTACCCCCTTGTTGCTGAACTCATCGTACTTCTCGCTTGCAAGCGCCCGGAGGGGGACGATGTAGAGGCATTTTCCCCCCATTTCCAGATGGCGATGCATCGCCATCTCCGCAACCAGCGTCTTTCCGCTTGCAGTCGGTATCGCAATCAGGAGATTATTCCCGTCAAGCAGGCCTTTTTCCACGCATTCTGCCTGCGGAGGGTACAGCGTGGTAATGCCTCTTTGTGCATAGTGCGCGGCAAGCCCTTTCGGGATCTCCAGATCAGCGAGTTCCACAGCAATACCCCTTGATTTCCAGTCGAACTTCCTGCCGGTACCGATGGCTTCCCGGGAGTGCCTGCGGCTGCCGTTGCACGGGATCAGTAGTAATACTCAAGCATCTCGTGCTTGGCTTCTTTCTTCTTTTTATCGAGAAACGCATAGACGTTTTCGTGGGGGACGCCCTGGATGAGCATCTCAATCGCGCTTCGCGCTGTCTTTATCTGTTCGGGCAGCCCGATGATCGCAACGGTCTTTCCGTGGACCGAGACCCCGGTGCTGGTCATATCCTCGATCTGGCCCCGGGAGGTGCCTGCCTTTCCAATGATACGGCCGCGGAGGCGTTAGAGCTGACGGGGAGAGTCTACCATATCCGAGAGATCGATGACATCAAGCATCATATCCTCGTCTTCAAGGAGACGAAACGCACGCTCGGGCGAGAAACCCCTGTTAATCGCCCTGACGATCTCGACCGTGGTGAGTACCCGGAGCGCATCTTCGCCTTCCACGATGACAACACCCTCTTCACTGTCTATCTGGAGTGTTACTCCGGTCTTTTCCTCGATCTCGCGCTTTGTCGCTCCGGCTTTTCCGATGAGCGCTCCGATTCTGTTTGAAGATACCTTAATTTCCTGTTGTGTCGACATGATTCCAACCTTCCCATCTATTCAGAGTTCCCTTTTCGAACTTCCTATGATCCCTTCGACAATCCCTCGCTCCTCAAGCACATCGCAGTAGCCGGAGAAAAATCTGTTGATATTTCGGATATCCCGGATAAGGAAGGGGATGGCCTTGGGGTGATCCCGTGCTACCGACTGTCCCATATCGATCAGGTACGGCCGATTGTGGTAGAGGATATTATATTCGCTCAGGTCGGCGTGTACAAGTCCGCCTTCCTGGTACAGTGTTTTAACATACCCGAGTATCTCGTGATACGTGGCACCATAGTCTCCAACTTCTGCGTTGCGCAGCTGCGGGTATGCCCGTTCGTTCTGTCCGAGAAACTCCATGATCAGGATGTTTCTGTCAAACGCGATCGGTTCCGGGACGGGAATGCCGACCTCATGCGCCCGCATCAGGTTGCTGTACTCTTTCCTGGTCCAGGTGAAGATGATCTCTTTTCGCGAGCCCCGGACGTTAGCAAACCTCCGATCCCCGGCGAGATACTCACCCATCCGCTTGAAGTTAGCGGTCTGGATGCGGTATATCTTGATTACGATGCCTTTCTCCTCATGCTCGCCATAGAAGACGTTCGCCTCCTTTCCGGTGCTGATCGATCCCCCGATAACCGAGATTAACTTCTTATGGACGAGCTTGTAGAGCGCAATCAGGGTGACCTCGTCAAAGACATCCTCTCTGACCTTCAGCTGGTCCGCATCCCTGATACGGACTCCCAACGCCTCGATCTCACGGTCAAACCGCTCCTGAATGTCTTCAAGTCCCATAAACGATCACCGGCTCATATAATCGCGTGCATCGGCGAGGATCTCGATGAGATATTCTGCCGCCGTCTTCTTAAGGTCAAGCGGGTGGATACTGCCTGCAACGTACGCCTGCTCGATCTCGGTGTAGCTCGCAAACTCGCAGTCGCCACCGAACTTCTCCGCTCGCTTCACCGTCACAGCTCCCGCCCTGGGGAAGACGTGGTACCGGAGGATCTCAAGGATGGGGTTGTTCTCAACCTCCGGCGGGCAGAAGGCCTTCTTCATCTTTGCCCGGATTGCATCCTCGGTGTCTGCAATCGAGATATAATTCCCGCTTGACGAAGACATCTTCTTGCCGTCAAGCCCGTTTACGATCGGGGTATGGATGCAGAGCGGCGCGGGGTACCCGACGGCAGGCAGGTGCTCGCGTGCAAGCATGTGTATNNGGATCTTTCGCTGGTCGATGCCGCCGACCGCCGCATCCACCCCGAGTCGTGCGATATCCACCATCTGCATGATGGGGTAGATCATCTGGGAGACGGTAGGGTGATCCATCTGCCTGCCGACCTCGGTCATACTGCGCGTCGCCCGGTTGAGGGTGATCTGCTGGGAGAGCCGGAGGACCATCAGTTCATAGTCCGGATTCAGCTGAACGTCTGAACCCAGCACGAAATTCACGCCTTTCAGCCCTACAGCCTCGAAACAACGCTGGTTGTACTCTGCGAGATCCCGTACCTCATCCATTGTTCCCTTCCGGTTGAGGTAGGCATGCAGGTCGGCGACGAGGACCGTCACATCGAATCCTGCATTCTGCATGTCCATCAGTTTGTTTACCGTGACGAGATGTCCCAGATGGATCTCGCCGCTCGGCTCATACCCCGCATAGACACGCCTGACCGGACGGTTGAGAACTGCCCGCAATTCGTCTTCCGTGACAACCTCCACGGTGTTTCGTGTTACGAGTGAGAAGGGATCCATTTAAAAGAATAGGGGGGGCGGAGTGTTAATGGTTTTCACAGCGGAATGAAATTGAGTGCCTCGTTGGTCATCCGGATCGAGGTTTCGGGGTCGGTAACAGTGCCCATCATCGCCCGGATCGCATCCACGTTCTCGACGACGACGTCCGCCTCCTGGTGGATTGCCTGGAAACAGTAGAATTCGTTGCCGATGACATTCACCGACTCCTCAAAGATGCAGTTCTCATACAGGTCGCTTCTGGGCCTGCCGAGGTCCATCGCATACTCCTTCAGTTCTGCGGTGCTCTTGATCCCGGTGGGCTTTCGTACAAGTCCCATCCTCGGGTGCTCCTCGATGATGCGAAGCGCCTCTTCCCGTGTCGCCTCACGCGAAAGGTCCATCTGAATAACGTGCATGTGCATGAACGTGGAGGGCACAATCATTGCAAGGGTCACGATATCGATTTTGGGCAGCACTGTCTGGACGTCCGGGCCGTGGTGGCTCGGGA
>DUGV01000114.1 GCA_013331225.1 Methanolinea sp. | reverse complement strand
CAGGACAGTCGCCGCAATACACGAGATTGCGAGTAGGAGGATGATACCTGTCATCCTGGATGGGATCATTCCGTTCTTCTTTTTCATAGTAATTCCCGCCTGGATTCACGCTCTTGCCGATTATCGGGACATACAACTCCCCGCAGCCCGCACGTTCATTGGGGGAAGACGCTTGAGGTTCCCCTGTTTGCAGTCTATCCGGACTCTCCGGAAGAGGGTGACGCTATTCCTCAATCTTAAGTAAAAAATATTTTACATTAAGTTATTTAAATATAACTATTAGTCAGTCTGCACTGACACTTCCGGCACACAGAAAGGCCATGCACCCGGAATGATACACCATATACCTCATAGGGTCCCATTCCCAGACGAGTCTCCGGCGTCTTTTCCTCTTTTTCGAATGAAACACTTCGTGGTTTTCATTGTTCCCAGCACGTGAACATTTCATCGACACTTACGCCAAAGCGCCGGGCGATTTTAAAGGCAAGATCGAGCGAGGGGTCGTACTTCCCCTTCTCTATGGCAAGAATTGTCTGCCTCGCAACGCCCATCTCCTGGGCCAGTGCTTCCTGAGTGAGGTCATGCATGGCCCGGAACACCTTGATCTTATTCTTCATCGTCGTCCCATTCTCCGTATTTCCTCGCATAATAAATTCGGAAACCGATGTACAGGAATGCCATGCAGCAGAGGAGAATCATCTGGAGCAGCCCGAAATACCCGATGTGGGGTTCATCAGGAGGTGCTCTGGGAAAGGGCTTGGGAGGGGGCTGGATGCCGAGAGGGGTCGCAAAGCCCATCACCAGACTGCCCAGGCTGACGGCAAAAAAGAGTATCCAGAATACTTCCAGAGTCCTCGCCCCGGCCTTCTGCGTGATGAGCGCGGAACGTTCGTCATCCCTCTTATCTGAAATGGTCCTCCTTGCAATGTAAATCACCAGGATTCCCACTACAAACGCAATCGTAATCAACATCGATTCTTTGAGAAGAACCGACAGCCAGAAGATCCCCACCTCGATAAGGCCGATCAGGCCTGCCATGAGAAAAAAGGTGTTCTGCTTCATTCTATGTAAATATAATATTACATTAAGTAATAAAAACTATACTATGTTCGTACCCCTTCGGCATATTGAGGCAGGCGCAGGCTTGAGAGCAGAGGGGATTTAAAAAACCGGTTCTGGAACGGGCATCAATATACCGGGATGAGTCCCCTGCATTTACCCGTGATGCTCCGGCCACCATCCGGTGTCACGACATAGGTGTTCTCGGTGCCGACCACCCCCACCCCCGGGATCCCCTTCTTTGGCTCAACCGCGATGACCATGCGCTCCTGGAGAGGTTCATCAAAACCCATTGCAATCACCGGGATCTCATCCACAACAAGCCCTACGCCGTGACCAAGGAACTGAACTGTCCGCTCTCCAAAGCCCATGAAATTGGTGAGGAATTCCTGGTCAAGACCCGCCATGATCGTGGTGTAAATCGTCGAGGGGGCCACCCCTGGTTTCAGCAGCGATGCGATCTCGTCCTGCAGCTCCACGCAGCGGCTATGGATCTCAATTGCATACTCCGGGACAGGTCTCCCGAACATGTAGTTCATCGTCTTGTCGGTCTGGTATCCCTCTACGCCGCATGAATTGTCGATGAATACAAGGTCCCCGGATCGCAGCTTCCGGGTATGGCTACCAAGCACCGGAGCCCCCGGATATGCTCCGTAACACCCGCCAGGCCCGTCGAAGCAGGTCGGGTAGAGGGAACTCTCTCCAAATCCAATCTGCCCCACCTCGATCTCGGTGTTAAAACGTCCGAAACGGACCACCCCCTGGTGTCCCCGCTCAACCATCAGGGAGTATATAGCGGTCCCGAACTCCGCCTCGCTCATCCCCTGCCTGAGAACCTTCGGCGCTTCCTCTTCGAGCACAATCCTGTGAATCTCCCCAGCCTTCTCAAGGAGTGCAAGCTCATACGGGCTCTTGATTGACCTGACACGGGCTGCCTGCAAATCCATTGGCGAAACCTCGGAGAAGGGAAAGTGTTTCCTGAACCGTTCTGCAAGCGCGAGCGGCACAACCTCGGTCTCCAGGTATATCCGGTTCGGATGGCTTACGGTATCGAGAGCCGCGTCGCGATAACTCCTCATTGGCCTGATATCAGGGAAGTTTGACTCCTCAATCGCACGGTCGTAGCTCCGGCGCACCCAGAAGACCGCGTCTTTGTCCCTGCCGACGAGGAGCACGCCGTCCTGGATGGTCCCTGTAAAATAGTACAGGTTGATCTTCCCGAAGATCGCCACCATCTCCCAACCCTGGCTGTCATCGTCCATCCGGGCAAGGAACCGGCTCATGCGGTCCTGAAGTTCCCTGGCGGGTACGTGGTCATGCATGCAACAGAGGAATGGGACCATGGTGTTATTTACCCCTTACTTTTTTTCGGCATTCGCACATCCCGGTCAGGAACTATTAAATCCCTTCCGGGGAAGAAGTCTCTCCTGTAGGAGTGATCATGATCCATGCTTGACATATTCAAATGCGAGAAGTGCGGCAAGATTGTCATGGTCGTCAGCGATGGCGACGGGCAGCTTGTCTGTTGCGGGATGCCGATGAAGAGACAGGATGAAAACACTGTCGACGCCAGCAATGAGAAGCACGTGCCGGTGGTCGAACCCCATGGCAAGGAGATCCTCGTCAGGGTCGGGTCAGTCCCTCACCCGATGGAGCCTGCCCACCACCTCCAGTGGATCGAAGTAATGTCGGGCCCCATGCTCTACGTGAAGGGGCTGAAACCGGGCGAAAAGCCGGAAGCCGTGTTCCCTGTCTCCACGACAGATGTCAAGGTAAGGACGTACTGCAACCTGCACGGATTGTGGTCAAACAAGCCTCACCACAGGTGAACGCCTCCCACTCACATTCTTTTACCAGTGCGCAGTAGCCCGGGGACCGCGCTCCCATACCGTAATCTGGAGAGAGTTCCATAATTCCTGTTCAGATGCCGACCGGTAAAGACGCGGCCCAGATCTGATGGTAAGTTGACCAATTATGAAGATGGAACGACCCGGAACCGGTTCTCATGCTGACACACCTCCACTGCTCGAATTTGCACATGTCACGGTGATGAAAGGAGAGAAGAAACTCCTCGACAACCTCACGGTGTGCATTCGGGACGGCGAGCATGTCGCAATACTCGGCCCGAACGGATCAGGGAAATCATCCTTTATCCGGACCGTCAACAGGGAGTATTATCCGGTCCTCGGAACGGATGGTGAAGTGATATTCCGGGTCTGCGGCAGGGATGTCTGGGATGTCTTTGACCTGAGAGGGCTCTTTGGTATAGTCTCCCCGGACCTCCAGTATATTTATACGAGGAATGTGACGGGAAGAGAGGTGATCCTCTCAGGATTCTTCTCGAGCGTCGGCCTCTTCAACCACCATATCACCCCGGAGATGGAAGAGAGGGCCGACCAGATCATCCAATTCCTCGAAGTCGGGCATCTCGTGAACCGAAGGATGGATGCCATGTCATCCGGAGAGGCGCGCCGTTTCCTGATCGGAAGGGCTCTAGTACATAATCCACGGGCCCTCATCCTTGACGAGCCGACGAACAGCCTTGACCTCCACGCCCTCCACACGTTCCGGCAGGCCCTCCGGAAGATAGCCGGGTCGGGTGTGGGTATCATCATGGCCACACATAACCTTCACGACATCATCCCCGACATTACCCGGGTGATCCTGATGCGGGATGGGGGGTTTTTCATGGATGGACCAAAAGAGGACGTGCTGACCGATGCCAATATCGGAGACCTGTTCCGGGTTCCTTTCAGGATCAGAGAAGAAGGAGGATGGTATTATGCAAGCGGGTATTAGATGAGATGTGCCGGGATTCAAGCTGGGAAAAAAGGCTTTCTGCGCCCTTAACAGAATTCCCTGACCCTTCCCACG
>DUGV01000144.1 GCA_013331225.1 Methanolinea sp. | reverse complement strand
GCCCGCTCTTTGCCGTGTGGGCGGTAATCTACCTCCTCGATATCGTATTCGGCCTGATGGGGATCGCCTAC
This sequence comes from Methanolinea sp., assembly GCA_013331225.1. Taxonomy (GTDB): domain Archaea; phylum Halobacteriota; class Methanomicrobia; order Methanomicrobiales; family Methanospirillaceae; genus Methanolinea_A; species Methanolinea_A sp11423u. The sequence continues at coordinate 2,640 of DUGV01000144.1, read as the reverse complement.
TACCAGCTCATCAAGGGCGGCGAGGCCATGCTGATCATCTACCAGGCGATCGCAATCATGCTGTTTTATGCAGGGATCTGGTGGCTCACCCTACTCCGCCGGTTTTCGGGACACGGTCCTCGGGGNNCACGAGCAGGAAACCGGTCTGGCTCATCGTGCTCCTCCTCGGGGGTGCGACCGTTCTCCTCACCATTCTTATCATCACTGCAATGCTGCTTCCGGGGTTCACGGTCGGGCAGATTCTCTCGCTCCACGAGGTTACAAGCGTCCGCATCGAGGTTGCCTTCATCATCTTCGTCACCCAGTTCTTCATCGTGCGGTACCTTCATTCCAGGGAGAGCATCCGCATGATGCTCAGGTTGAGCGAGAACAAGGTGGAGATCTTACAAAGCCACGTCATCGCGGAGATGGACACCCCGTGCAGCCACTGGATGGACCGGTATCGGGAGCTCTCGATGATCTATCTGAAGTCCACCCTCTACCAGCCGGGATATCAGGATCTTATCGGCTATTTCCCGGTCTATACGGGAATGCCCGACCTCTCCCGCATCCTTGACAGCAAAATCCTCCGCGAATTAAACACCCCTCTCGGCATCGACGAACGGTAGATCGCCCGATCGTGCCGGCGCTCCGCTCACCGGCACCAGGGCGGCAAAGAATGCGGCCCGGGCAGGCTTAAGAGGAAAGGAGACAGCAAAGGCCTTCATTTCGGGCTGTGGTACGAATGATTAATACCCTTTGCTATGCAATAACCTTCCGTGGTTTCTATGAGAAGAATCTACGGCATTATAGCAGCCCTCCTGCTTGCAGCATGCATTGCAGGGACAGGCTGCGTCAGCGAGCAGAACGGACCGGCAGCGGTGACACCGACGATGACCCCGACCGCTCCGCCGATGAGTTTCGTGTTCAACGAGACTGCCAACGGGACGGTTGCAGAGGTGCCCGTCGGCAGCAACGTGACTATCCAGCTTGCAGAGAACCCGACGACCGGGTACCAGTGGAACGCTACTGCCTCGGCGGGCCTGAAGCTGCTTGACGACACCTTCATCCCCTCCGACACCTCCGGTCAGCTGGTGGGCGCGGGCGGCATCCGTGAATGGGTCTATGGGGCGGAAACTGCGGGCAACACCACCTTTGATGCGGTGTACATGCGCTCCTGGGAGCCGGTCACCGGGAACGAAAGCTCATTTGGAATGGCCTTTACCATCGTCTGACGGTGGATCGGCCTGACAGCTAAACACAACCTGAAATTTTTTGGGCGGGGAATAGATCCCCGCTCATATTGCAGGCGGCGGGAACGGGTACCTGCCTGCTTCTTCGGTAAGAAGCGAGAGCAGCCGCTCGCGGTACCGGTGAATCTCCTCCCGGCCCTCCTCACCGGTCAGGGTATCAGCCTCGTAGATGATGTGAGGCGGAAGCACCGTCAGCCCGGCGTACGCGAGGGTGCAGTGGTTGATCACGGCAAGATGCCGGTGAATGTCGCCGTGGATGCCTCCTTCCCGGTATGCCTGTGCGGAACCGCCCGCGGTGACGACCAGAATTGCCTTCCTGCCCGACAGGAGGCCTCGTTTGTAGATGCTCCCGGTGATCGGGTTGAACGCGACACCGGCCGCAAAGACCCGGTCAAACCAGCCCTTCAGGATTGCGGGGACCGAGGAAAACCAGAGCGGGAACTGAAAGATCAGCAGATCGGATCTCCCGACCTTCTCCATCTCTTCAAAGATGTCGCGGGAGAAGCTCAATGTGTCGACCGCGTGCAGCGCCTCGTCCTGCGGGTCAAAGGTCTCCGGATCCTTCCTCCGCAGGAAATCGTCCTTCCCAAGCACCGGGTTGAACTTCATCCGGTACAGGTCCGAGACCTCGACGTAGTGCAGCCGGTCCAGCAGAGTGTTGACCGCCGTCTCTTTGAGGAAGGCATTAAACGAGGAATGCTCGGGATGGGCGTATACATAGAGGATCTTCATCTCGACTCACCGCTCTTCCCTTGCCCGGCATACAGATATGCGTATTGGCGGATGGCAGAAGAATTGTTGTCCTCTCGCGGCCACTACAACATTTCGGATTGGAAAATGCTATAAGGTGTCACCCGAGGGCCTCCAGCCTCCGGCACGCCCCTGCAAGGGTCGAATCCTTCTTTGAGAAGGTGAACCTGAGGAGATGCCTCCCCCCGTCGCGGAAGAACGAGCTGCCCGGCACTGCGGCAACCCCCACGTTCTTGACGAGATGGTGGGCAAACGCCATGTCGTCCATCTCAAAACTGCTGATGTCGGCGAGAATATAGTATGCCCCCTCGGGAAGCCTGCACCGGAACCCCGCCTTTGTAAGCCCGGAGTGGAGGATCTTCCGCTTTGCATCGTAGCTCTCTGCCAGCTCCCTGTAGTATGAGTCCGGGAGCCGCAAAGCCGCAGCACAGGCCTCCTGCAGCGGTGCGGGGGCTCCGACGGTGAGAAAGTCGTGGATCTTCCTGATCGGGCCGGTAAGTGCCCTGTCCGCGACCGCATTCCCGACCCGCCATCCGGTCACGCTGTAGGTCTTTGAGAAACTGCCGATGGTGATTGTCCGCTCCTGCATCCCGTCAAGCGAGCCTATCGAGACATGCTCCCGCCCGTCGTAGAGGATGTGCTCGTAGATCTCGTCGGT
>DUGV01000115.1 GCA_013331225.1 Methanolinea sp. | reverse complement strand
AGAAGGCTTGCGAGCATTCGCACCACGTCATTTCCCCTCACCCGCGAGTCGCCCATGTCATTCCATGTGATGGGGTGCTCCCTGATTCGAAACCCGCAATTCCGGATTCGCCAGAGAAGTTCTACGTCAAATTCAAAACCGGTGGAGACCATCTGTTCAATTACTGCGTCAATGGCTGCCTTTTTAAATACTTTTGCCCCGCACTGCGTATCTTTGAAAGGGAGGCCGAAGAGTGTGCGGATGATCCCGTTGAATGCCCTGCTCTCGAGCCTCCTGAAGAGACCCTGCCCGCGGACGAGGACCGATCCCTCGATCCACCGTGACCCTATCACCGCGTCAGCCCCGTCAAGAAGTGCGAAGAGCGCGAGCATCTGGGAAAATGAGGTGGATGCATCCGCGTCCATGTAACCCACAAGGGGGGCGCGGGCCTGCCGCATCCCCTCGAGGATCGCTCCACCTTTTCCAAGCCTCACGGCCCTGCGGTCGCACCGGATGTCGACGCCGCGATGGTTTTGCGCGAACTCCGATACGAGCGCAGGTGTGTGGTCATCGCCCTCGCAGATGCAGATGATCTCGCCGCGTGCTCCTCCAAGTTGCGAGAGGAGTCGTGGGATACGAGTCTCCTCGTTGTACGCAGGGATGATCAGCGTGTAGGGGGGGTCAACGCTGCATGCATCTGCCGGGCACGGATCGTTCGCCTGGATACCGTTCTCCCCCTGGGGGGGCCGCACCGTCCCCGCATCAGGCTCACTGGTGACCAACAAGGTGCTCCTTCAGTCCCGACCCGGGGTGATACCGCTCTGCTATCGTGGTCGCAATGCTTTTGAGCCTCCTGTGGTCCTCCAGGCATGACTGTGGGGGAGGCTCCTTTCTCAGGATGGCAGAGGTGTTCTCGGTGATCTGGATGAGCTCCGTTGCAATTACTGCGTTCAACCAAATAAGGTCGGCAAGCATTGCCTTCTCTTCCGGGTCCATGGAAGAGTGTATTGGCGGGCATACGAATAATCATGGCGGGTCCAATGGGCAGGGCCATGTTCTTCATGGTGCAGGGCCCACCTCCAGGTATGAACTACCTTGCACGTATCCGGGAGATGGGAAGCAAGGCAAACCCATTCTTCGGTCTGATGGGGATAGAAGTGGAGCATGCGGGGGAGGGCGAGGCGATTATCTCCATGACAGTCCGACCGGACATGCTGAACGGAGAGGGATGGCTCCAGGGGGGAGTATTCACGGCGCTCGCGGACGAGGCAATGGTGCTGGCAATCTATTCCCTCATTGGCCCCGATGACCGTATCGCGACCATCACCGAGTCTACCACGTTCATCGGCGGTTCCCGGGAGGGCTGCCTGTATGCGCTCGGAAAAGTGGTAAAAAAAGGGAGGAGAGTGGTATTTGCCGAGGGGGAGGTCAGGGATGGTGCAAGAGCCGGCCCGCTCCTCTCCCGGAGCACCGCAGCGTTCGCGGTGAGAGCCGGCCATCGCACGTGAGATACGGGTATTCCGGCAACCCGGAGGGGATCGCAGAGCGTTCCATCCCCCTGCAGGCCATGGGACGGGATACAACTATCTCTCTTGGAGGCATAAAAGAGAGGAAGAGATCATGAGCACCGGGGACCGCGGGAGGCGCCGCCGCATTGCGGCCTTCCTGATGCCGGGAATGGCAAGCATGAGAGGGTCAGAGGGGAAATTCCTGTGAAATACATCTTCATCACGGGCGGGGTTATGAGCGGGCTCGGGAAAGGCATCACCGCGGCATCGGTGGGGCGTATCCTGAAGAACAGGGGGTATGGGATCACCGCCGTCAAGATAGATCCCTACCTGAATATCGACGCCGGGACGATGAACCCCGGGCAGCACGGAGAGGTGTTTGTCCTTTCGGACGGAAGCGAGGTTGACCTTGACCTCGGCAACTATGAACGCTTCCTGGATATCGACCTCTCATCTGCGCATAACATCACCACGGGGAAGGTGTATCGCACCGTGATCGAGAAAGAGCGGCGTGGCGACTTTCTTGGCGAGACGGTCCAGATCATCCCGCACATCACCGATGAGATCAAGGCATGCATCCGTGCCGCTGCTGATATGGAGATCCCGGGGCAGAAGAAAGCGGATATTTGCCTTGTCGAGATTGGAGGCACAGTCGGGGATATAGAGAGTATGCCGTTTCTTGAGGCGGTCAGGCAGATGCGGGGCGATCTCACCCTGCAGGACACAGTGATCATTCACGTCACGCTTATTCCCGAGGATACCATGGGGGACCTGAAGACAAAGCCCACCCAGCACTCGGTCAAGGCCCTTCGCGAACTCGGTCTCCATGCAGACATCATTGTGGGCCGGAGCGAACGCCCCATCGGGTCCCACACCAAGCGCAAGATCTCGGCGTTCTGCGATCTTCCTCTCAAGGGTGTCATTAGTGCGGCGACTGTCCCGGATATCTATCAGGTCCCGCTTGAGCTGGAGAAGGAGGGTCTCGGGGACGTCCTCTCCGAACATCTCGGCCTGGAGAAGCGGAGGGCCGACACTTCCTGGTATCACCTGGTCAGCAGGGAATACACCGATCGGGTGAGTGTAGGGATTGTGAGCAAGTACGGGATTGAAGACGTGTATCTGAGCATCAAGGAGGCGCTGAAACACGCGGGGAGGGCGCTTTCCACTGAGGTGAGGATCACATGGCTCGACGCGGAACGGTACGAGCAGAAGCAACTTGCGGAATTCGACGGGATCCTTGTCCCGGGAGGATTTGGAAAACGGGGAATAGAGGGCAAAGTGGATGCCATCCAATGGGCCAGGACCAACAGGACGCCTTTCCTTGGCCTGTGCCTTGGGTTCCAGATGGCGGTGGTTGAATATTCCCGCCATGTGCTTGGGTGGGAGGACGCCACGAGTGCCGAGATTGGCGAAGGTACACATGTGATCGCCATCCTGCCTGAACAGCATGAAGTAAAAGAACTGGGCGGGACGATGCGGCTCGGGGATTCTCCGATCACCTTAAAAGAAGGAACGCTTGCCATGCAGGTATACGGGCAGAGCGCGATTACGGAACGGCACAGGCACCGGTACGAGGTCAATCCAAGATTTATTCCTGACCTGGAGAAGGCTGGACTGGTCTTCTCGGGGTTGTTCCAGAACCGGATGGAGATCTGTGAGATACCGGATCATCCATTCTTCATGGCCACGCAGTTCCACCCCGAGTTCAAGTCGAGGCCGACGAGACCGTCTCCACCGTTCGTTGGTTTCGTGAAGGCATGCTCCAGCCGGAACGGGAGAAGAGCGAGGTGAGGTGCGACAGAACATGATCAACGCTGAGAAATTCATTTCGAATGCCGTCGAGGAGATCCGGCGCGAGGCAGGGGAACGGAGGGTGGTGATGGCCCTCTCTGGCGGTGTCGACAGCTCTGTCTGTGCGGCACTGGCATCGCGGGCAATCGGGGACAGGCTCGAGCCCATTTACGTGGACACAGGTCTGATGCGTAAGGGGGAGACCGAGCGGATCTCCCAGGTCTTTGGAAAACTTCACCTGCACGTAGTGCCTGCGGAGGAGGAGTTCCTGGGGGCACTCAGGGGTGTTCGCGATCCCGAGGAGAAACGAAAGGTTATCGGTGAAAGATTTATCCGTGTCTTCGAACGGGAGGCGAGGAGGTCTGGTGCACGGGCGCTTCTTCAGGGGACCATCTACCCGGATAGGATAGAGAGCGAGGGGGGAATCAAGAGCCACCACAACGTGGGAGGCATGCCCCTCCACATGGAGTTCGAGACGGTGGTCGAGCCCCTACGGGACCTGTACAAGGACGAGGTGCGGGTGCTCGCGGGTGCACTCGGACTCCCCCACGAGATACAGCATCGCATGCCATTTCCAGGGCCGGGACTCGCAGTCCGGGTTATAGGCGAAGTCACCAGAGAGAACATCGAGGTCGTCAGGCAGGCCAACTGGATCGTGGAGCGAGAGATCGTCGAGCAGTTCAATCCATGGCAGTGCTTCGCGGCCCTCCTCGGACTCGGGACAGGGGTGAAGGGTGACAACAGGGTGCACGGGTGGGTGGTGGCTGTCAGGGCCGTCAACTCGCGCGATGGAATGACGGCAGATCCCGTCCAGATCCCTTGGGATGTGCTGGACCGGATCGCCTCCCGCATCACTTCGGAGATCCCGAGCGTGGCCAGGGTGGTGTACGACATCACTCCCAAACCCCCTGCAACAATCGAGTATGAATAAGAGAACAGTTACCCAGTAGTGCGATATCATGCAGAACAAGGAAGACTACCGGGCAATCGAAGCCCGGTACTACATGCCCGCGTTTGCCCGTGACCTGATGATTGTCAGGGGAGAGGGCTCGAGGGTCTGGGATGCCGACGGAAAAGAATACATCGACTGCGTGGCAGGAATTGCAGTCTGCAGCACCGGCCACTGCCATCCCGCCGTGACCCGCGCCATCTGCGAACAGGCAAAGCGCCTGATACACTGCTCGAACCTCTATTATGTGCCAGGACAGGCGGAACTGGCACAGAAACTGGTGGAGAAGACCGGAATGGCAAAAGCGTTCTTCTCGAACTCAGGGGCCGAAGCGACGGACGGGGCGCTCAAGCTGGCCCGTGTCAGGACGGGGAGGAAAAAATTCGTAGCCTTCACGCACGGATTTCATGGAAGAACCATTGGATCCCTTGCCGTGACGCACAAGCCCGCGATCCGCGAACCGTTCGAACCCCTTGGTATATCAAAGACGTTCGTCGAGTATGGGGATATCGACGGATTGAGGAAGGTCGTGGACAGTGACACCGCGGGGGTGGTGGTTGAACCTATCCAGGGCGAGGCAGGGGTCATCATCCCTCCTGACAGTTTCCTCCACGGCATACGGGAGATCTGCGACGAGAGCGGCGCCCTCATGATCATGGACGAGGTGCAGACAGGCATGGGCCGGACCGGGAAGTGGTTAGCCATCCAGCATGCAGGTGTGAAGCCTGACATTGTCATGCTCGCGAAGGGTATTGCAAGCGGTTTCCCCATGGGCGCCCTGCTCGCGCGGGAAGGCCTAGAGTTCCGCAGGGGAGAACACGGCAGCACATTTGCAGGGGGTCCACTGGCATGCGCGGCAGCGTTAGCCACGTTTGGGGTAATCGATGAGATATTGCCCACGGTCTCTGAAAAAGGTGAGCGGTTCTGCAATGCGCTCTCGAAGTATGCACCCAGGGCAAGGGGCCTGATGGTTGGGATGACGGTCGGGGACCGTTGTGCGGAAGTCCAGAAGAGGTGTGCGGAGAACGGGGTGCTTGTCAACTGTGCCGCCGACGGCAACCTTCGCCTGGTGCCGCCCCTTGTTATCACCAATGCGGAAATTGACCGGGCATGTTCCGTTCTCAAAGACGCACTGGGCTAAAAACGAGTGTATTTATTTTTTAAGTACTTTTTCCAGCCTCGCATTCACCGTATCCCAGTTCACGATGCCCCAGAAGTTATCGATGTATTTTGCGCGGTCGTTCTTGTAGTCGACATAGTAGGCGTGCTCCCAGAC
>DUGV01000281.1 GCA_013331225.1 Methanolinea sp. | reverse complement strand
ATGAGGCTGTATCCCTCGGACGGCACCACGTCGTAGCGCACCATGCCCCTCTCCATGAGACGGCCGAGGCGAAAGAGCGTTTCCGATTCGGAGAAACCCATCGATTTTTTTATCAGCTCGAGGGGGACCCATGCATGGGTCCTCATCAGGCGCTCCAGGGTATGCAGAATGCGGATCTCGTAAGGATGGAGCTGCCGGATATGGTCGGCAGAAATTGCCATGTGTGCTACACAATTTATCTATCCGGATGATAAAGGTTGATCTGATATCCCCCATGCGCTGTAGCAAGTGCAGGCGCCCTGCCGTTCTATTCCAGCGTTATTCCGGCCTTCACCTCTGCCGTGAGCATTTTGTCGCAGACCTCGAGTCCAAGGCAAAGCGTGATATCCGGGTGTACCGCTGGGTCCGGCCGAATGACAGGATTGCAGTCGCGCTCTCGGGCGGAAAGGACTCGGGCGCTCTCCTGCATTTCCTCCATTCACTCGTCTCGAAGAGGAAAGATGTACAGCTCCTCGCAATCACTGTCGACGAGGGGATATCGGGTTACCGGGACCCTGCTACTGCCAGGAACCTTGCGGAAAGCCTCGGCATCCCCCATGTCACGGTCTCGTTCCAGGACCGCTACGGGACGACTATCGACGGGATTGTGGCAAGGAAGGGGGACACACTCTCCTGTTCGTACTGCGGCGTGCTCCGCAGGCATCTCCTGAACGCAGTCGCAAGGGAGGAGCATGCCACCCGCCTGGCGCTCGGTTTTAACCTGGACGACGAGGCACAGAGCGTGCTGATGAACGTGCTCCGGGGGGACCGTGACCGGCTCATGAGAAGTGCCCGGCCCCGGGAGGGGATGATACCGAGGATAAAGCCGTTCTTCCATATCCCCGAGCGCGAGGTTGCCCTCTATTCCTACCTGGTGATGGGGCATGTCGACACCGGGCGATGCCCGTATTCCCACAATGCCCTCAGGGCAGAAGTCCGGAGCATGCTCAATCTCTATGCCTGGGATCACCCCGGCACCCGGCATGCCCTGGCCAACCTTGGGGAGGAACTCTCCAGGCTTGGTGCGGTGCACGGTGATATGCTGCACACCTGTGAGCGCTGCGGGGAGCCCTGCGGTGATGTGTGCCGCTCATGCCAGATACTCAAAGAGGTGGCCCATGGTACATGAATCATCCGGCATCTCCCGGCACCTTGCTCATCCTCCCGGCATCAACACACGGGACCAATGTGAAAACCGGGGTTCATCAAAGACGAAAAACGGGGACGTGTGAGACTGCATGGAACAGGAAACGGGGTGTGCACTGGGAAGGATAGAACAGCTGATCCGGCATGCATACTGGAGCAGCGGGGCCAGTGGGATCGTGATCGGACTCTCAGGGGGAATCGACTCAGCAGTGGCCGCGACCATGTGCTGCCGGGCGGTGGGTGGGGAGCGGGTGCGTGCCCTCGTCCTCCCAAGCAGCGTCACCCTCCGCGAAGACATCGAGGACGCCCACGAGATCTGCAGGCGCCTCCACATGGAATGCCTGGTCATCAGCATCGATCCCGTCCTCGATTCGTTCCGTGCAATGCCGGGGTATACCGAGAGCCCGTACCTGCTCGGGAACCTGATGGCAAGGACCCGCATGGCGATCCTTTATTACCACGCCAACCGCGACAGGAGGCTTGTCTGCGGGACCTCCAACCGGACCGAGTATCTCCTCGGCTACTCGACCAAGTTCGGGGACAGCGCCGCCGATATCCAGCCGATCATCCACCTCTACAAGACCGAGGTCTGTGCGCTCGCTGAGACCATGGACCTGCCTGAACGGGTGATGAGGAAGCCTCCCTCGGCAGGGCTCTGGCCCGGGCAGCGGGACGAGGAGGAGATCGGGCTCACGTACAAGGAGATCGATGCGGCGCTGGCCGCTCTCTCAAGGTCAGGGTGGAATAGCCGTACCCCGGTGGAGGAGAAGGTGCTTGGAATGGTCAGGGCAAGCGAGCACAAGCGCCTCCCCCCACCGGGTCTCATCCCGCCCGACTGAAGAACTCCCCGAACCGTTCGGGGTGGTTGAGACATTCCAGTCGGCGATCCCTCTCCATTACAAGGTCATAGAGCGGGCCCCTGAAAGGGGATCCCGGCAGGAATGCTGCTGCCTGTACCCGGATGGGATGAGGGAGTGAAGGATACTGGGGATTCTTCTCTAACCTGCCATCGGATAGTTCGTAATACGCAGCTCCCTGGTGCGCCTCGTAAAATCCGTATTCACTTGAAAATTCGCCTGATACGAGGTTTGCCATCACCAGCTCGCGCTGCCCGGGGTTGATCGTCACATGGCCAAAGCCAGGGGGCACGACGACTGTATCGCCTTCTCCTGCCTCCACCAGGATGACTTCCGAGAGGTCCCGCTTCTGAAGGAGGTAATGGGCCTCCCCTTCGAATACCTGGTAGATCTCCGGGTATCCAAGTCCCGCAAAGTTCTCGGGGTGATAATGACCCTTGGTCTTCACCCACTCCCCACACAGGGTTGCAGGAGGGATGCAGGTGATATCAAAACGGATCGCGAGGGAGGCCATCCACTCCCGGTCTTCCGTGGTGGCTGCAAGGTCCCGGTACATCGAGTAGACAGGGCCTCTGCAATGACACTCCCTGTCCTGCAGGACGGCCCTGAGATCTTCAGCGTAGCGCAGTTCTGGGGTCCCTGCAATCTCCCGCCAGTTCTCCATCACTGTTCCTTTCGTCTCTTCAGGATATAATATCCCGCTCCGCCTGCGAAGGCAAGGATAACGAGGACCACCGCGACAAGGAGATACGGGTTTTCTCCTTCCACGACACTGACACGCACCTTCATCGTGTCTGATATCGCGCTGTTGTCAAGGGAGTCGCGGTAGCGGATCTCGGAGTCGAGGCCATACTCCTTTCGGGTTGCATCCGGGTCAACGTGTACCTCGTACCTGGCGACCGCCTTTTCGCCGGGGGCCAGGTCGCCGAGGTAGGCAGTATCATCGTTGCTGGTGAAGGGGTCAACCGCACTGATCCGGGCCTGTGCATGCCTGGCCAGTGCTGATCCCGTGTTCTGGTACTCCACTTCTATGACCGCCTTTCTCCCTGCATGTACCTCGGCCGGGGAGGAGACGACCGAGAACTGTATCTTTCCTCCGACAGGGACACCGATGGTGAGGATGTCCGATGTGACCACGTCCCCCTCACTGTTGGTATACTGGCAGGAGAGATCGATCGGATAGTCCCCCTCGCCAGCGTCACGGGAGACCGAGACCTTGAATCGTGCCTCCCTGCTGCTTCCTGCAGGGAACTCCCCCACGAACAGGCTGCTGTCGGTCGGGATCACGGGGCTGTTGCCGTTCCTTGCAATCCTGACCACCGCATCCTTCGCATCCTCGGACCCCCGGTTCCGTATAGCGATCTGCAGGTACCCTTCCGTTCCGGCATTGAGGTGCTCGCTGCTGATGGAGACCGCCTCGAGCATCGCCCTCGGCTTTATCCGGATGGGAAGGTCAAGTGTCTCGTCAACATCCCTGTAGGTATAGGAGATGGCGTCCTGCCCGAACTGTTCCGCGGTCTTCAGGTACACGTAGTGGACCTGCAGGGGGATAGTGTAATTTCCTGCCGCGGCATCCGCGGGCACTTTGACAGAAAAGGAGACGGATGCGGTTTTCCCACCGGGGATGTCCCCTACTAACTGGGGATCAGACCTGATAACAATGGGCGAGTCCCCAGGAGAGAGTCCCACCTTCACGAGCTTTGCGGTGCTGGGAAGGTCATCCCGATCCACGATTCCCGACCTGACAAATTTCATATCGATCAGCCCCCTGTTCTCGATATTGA
>DUGV01000202.1 GCA_013331225.1 Methanolinea sp. | reverse complement strand
GATCATAAGGTATCCAGCAAGAGAGAATGTCCAGTATTCTCGCGTGCGGTCCGCGAAATACCCTGATACAAGACGTATGGCGTATCCAATGAACTCTCCGAGGCCAGATACCCAAGCCACGGTGAAAGCTGAAGCCCCAAGAAACAGGAGATACGGGCCGGTTACACTCCGGCCCCCCTCGTAAATGATATCTCCAAGGAGGCTCACTACGCCGAGGAGGAGGATCAACTTCATCGCCGTTGGCGCCTTCGCGAATACCTTGTGGGTGATGATGTGAGATCGCTCTCATTTCCTACTTTTTGTGAAGGGAGTCATTATTGCTTGCCTCTGAATCCCCCTGAAGAGAAGACCCGGCCTTTGATTCAGGAACCCACGTGCCTTGGGGGGACATCTTCTTAACATGCCCGGGTCGTATTACCTGTCATAATTACCTCTTGTCCAGAAGGCAAGCCTCAAATAAATGAGAGCCAGAACCTGATTGCAGTGGGAACACTATCGATGATTGGTTTCGCCTGGCTCGCCATACTCCTGGCTTTTCTGTTTACTTTCACGAATGGTTTCCAGGATGCCAGCAGTGTCGCCGCCACGTTCATCTCTTCCCGTTCGGCCACACCCCGCCAGGGAATCATCTTTGTTGCCGCAATGGACTTCATGGGAGCCCTCTTCGGGGGGAGCGCGGTGGCATTCACCATATCTGGCCTCCTTGCCCTTGAGGCAGATACGCACATGGTGCCTGTCGTACTTGCGGGACTGCTGGCTGCCCTCGTTTGGAACCTCGGGACCTGGTGGACGGGACTCCCCTCATCATCCACCCATGGGCTCATCGGCGGGCTGGTGGGTGCGGGGATTGCTGCAGGCGGCCTTGGCGGTGTGCACTGGGGATTCCTGGAGTTCCTGGCACCTCCACACGAGATGACCGGCCTAACCAAGGTCGTTGTGTTCCTGGTAGTGTCCGTATTACTCGGATTCATGGCAGGATACCTCATGCGGAAGGCAACCAGGGTCCTGCTGAGAAATGCAAAGCGTATGGTAATCCGGGATATCGTCAGGCTCAACTGGATGGCCGCGGCAGTAATGGCGTTCTCCAACGGGGCAAACGACTCCCAGAAACAACTCGGGATCATTTCACTGGTACTCCTCTCCGCAGGTCTCTCCCCTTCCCTCGATATCCCTATGTGGGCCCGTTTGGGATGTGCAGCCCTCCTTGGCGCAGGGACACTCAGCGGAGGCTGGCGGATCATGACCACGCTCGGGAGGAAGATATTCCGCATTGAACCCATCCATTCATTCGATTCTCAGGTATCATCGGGCTCTGTGCTGGTTGCATCCACCCTCGCAGGGGCTCCTGTCTCCTCAAGCCACATCATCTCAACATCGGTGATCGGGGTTGGGGCTGCAGAGAATATCCGAAAGGTGCAATGGTCTGTCGGAAGAGAGATAGTGCTGGTGATGCTGGTGACCATCCCTGCCACCATGGTCCTGGCATTCGGGATCTCTCTCGTCCTCTTCCCTCTCACCGGGAGTATATCATGACCAAAGAGAAAAGTGGTAGAAACAAAGGGAAAAAAGGGGTTTTCGAATTTATCTTCCCCATAGAGCATGACTTCGAGGCAATGCTCGTTGAACAGGCAGAAAAGACTCTCGAATGCGTATACTCACTTGTCCAGTGGCTGAAAAAGACACCGACAGATGACCCGCAACAACTCATGCAGCTGGAGATGCAGCTGGATGCCATGCGCTACGATATGGAGGACAAACTCATGGCATCATTCTCCACTCCGTTCGACCGGCAGGACATCTACAGCCTCTCCCGCCAGATGGACTATATCGTGAACTATTCCTACGAGACCGCACGGGAGATCTACGCATTTGAAGTGCACCCTGACGATGCAATCCTGGGAATGGCCCAGGCGCTTCTCCAGGGAACAAAGTGCACAGCGGCAGGTGTTCGGGCGATGGGCAGGGATAAAAAGAGGGTGGAGGAGCTCATCCGTTCAGCAAGGAGTGCCATGCGGATGATAGATGATATCTACATCCAGAGCATGGCATCTCTCCTTCGCACCGACAATCCGATGGATGCCATCAGGAAAAGGGAGGTATATCACCACCTCAGGGACGCAGGGAGAGCGCTGCGGACCACCGTGGACATCCTGCACCATGCGGTGGTGGGCTTGAGTTGAAAATGATGCAATAATTACCATTCCACTGCCAGATTGGGGAATGAACACGAAAACCGGCATGTAAGAGAAAATGGCCCTCGCATATTTTTCTGTCACTGCATCTGTTGCACTGCTACACACTTCCCTTTTTTCTATTGCCGGATAAAATTGAATGCACACCTCATCGTCGCCATCTGGGTATGAAGTTGACAGATCCGTGTAGGAAAAGGAGGCAACGCTTGCCCAATTGTCACAGAAGTGAACGTAACATGGGCTTTTGAACCTCCTTCATCAACAATATTTAAATACTTCCTTTTCAATCCCTCAATGAGGCACCAAATATGGCAAAACCAGTGAAAAAAGCGCCTGCAAAGAAGAAGGCAAAAGCCGCACACACCAGCCAATTCGACCTTCCCCTCGCCCCTGTGATCCGGATTGCAAAGCGCAGTGGTGCAGTGCGGATCAGCATGGGAGGGACGAGGGCTATCGTGGTCAGCACCGAGGAGTATATCGCCGCTATCGCGAGGGAGGCTGCACACTCGGCAGCATCCGACGGAAGAAAGACCATACGAGCCGAAGATATCGAGAAATATTGAAAAATTAACCCATTTCTGCTGGCAAAATCCGGCATTCTTTCATTGATGCGGATCAAAGTCCAACCTCCCCTTGCAGGTGCACATGGTGTCATCCCGCAATAGGACCCGGCTCCTGCCCAATCCAGGCGAGTCCCGATTGAGGGGTCTGATGCAGGACTACTATACGCCTTGGGGGCAATAATGAACGCAACCTGTACTTGTCCGAAGGGATTTGAGTACACAAAAGGGGACAATCTTGAAAAATTGGAAAACGCGTTTCAGAGGGTTTTGTATTCCCTCTCGACAACGAACTCTTTTATCATCTTCTCGACTTCTGGCTTATTCCTGCTGTAGACATTCTCGGCAGTCGAGAAGGGGCCGCTATAGGTCAGGATATACACTTTCTTGTCAAGGATCGTGAAATACTGCATGTAGCTCTTTGATGGATTACCCCTGGAGTCCCGGGTGTAATACTCGATCCAGTAAGCCTTGTTGCCGGAGAGAGTTGTGGGAGCACTCTTGCTTGTCGCAGTGATCGCGAGATCTTTCTGGAGCTTCGACACCTTCTTGTTGAAATAATCCTCAAGGACGATAGTCTCAGGCTTCTGGTCGATCGAAACGGTCAGGGATGCAACATACTGGTAGCATTCGGTGGTCTTGGAACTGCATTCGGCCTCAACGGGTGCGCTGAATGTCGCCGCGGGGCTTGACGAACTTCCTTCCTT
>DUGV01000033.1 GCA_013331225.1 Methanolinea sp. | reverse complement strand
CCAAGACACGGAATGGCTATATCACGGTAAATGAGGGGATGCAGGCAGCGTTCACCTACACTACCAGTGACCCTGACAACATTGCCCCGCTCACGGTCGCTTTCACTGACACCTCGAGCGGATCACCATCCCAGTGGATATGGAACTTCGGCGATGGGTTCATCGCGATGGAGAGAAACCCGATCCACACCTATACAAAACCGGGGAACTACACTGCAACCCTGACGGTGTCAGATTCGAGACAGAGTTCCTCTGCCTCGCAGGAAATCGAGGTCAAGCAGGGGCTGTTTGCAGATTTCAGCGCTCAACCTGCGACAGGATCGGTTCCTCTCACCGTAAGGCTCGTGGACCAGAGCATCGGTAAACCGAACAGCTGGGCGTGGGTGATCGCAAAAGATCCCTACAATGTCACGATCTTTGAACCGGGGAGCAGCACCCAGCTCTATACCTTCAATGAACCGGGCATGTATGACGTGAGGCTCACTGTCTCCGACAGCTATGGGAACATTGCGACCATACTCAAGAGCGACATCGTAGAGGTGCTCCCCTTCCCGTGAAGGAGCAGGGGATCTCCCTCAGTTGCTTTTTTTTCTTCGTTTTTTTTCATTCTCACCATATGACACACGATGAGTTGCCGTTCTCTCTGCGTATTTGATGCCCCGCATGGGATTCCTGGGATAGGAACCTCTCCCGGAAAGGGGGAATCCGGATGAAAGAATGGGCACTGAAGGATGTTTTTTTCCCTGTTTTCGTTACCCACCTGAAAATTACCTCGAGTAAAGGCGTGGGAAATGTAGAGAGGCTTTGGGGCTGGTAGGAGAACGCTCCTCGAGATTTCTCCGGAAGGAGAATTCTCTGAACGGCACAACTGCGTGTGGGAAAAGTACTGGCATGCAGGGAGGTTCATCACCCGGTTTTGCTCCCGGCAGAATGCATCTTCGAATGAGAGCAGCGCCCGGGTCTTGGTTACTCGCCCGCCTTCTTCTTCAGTTCGCCGATCGTGTCCCGCATCCGGATGGCCTCCTCGAAGTCAAGGCGATCGGCCGCCTGGTGCATCCGTGCCTCGAGCTCGACGAGGAGGTTCGGGATCTCGGACTTGGGGATGTGTCGCGTGTCCTTGATGTCGACCTCCTTCTCGGGGACGGGTTTCCGGATCGTCTGTGGCGTGATGTGATGGGTGGCGTTGTACTCGAGCTGGAGCGCCCTCCTCCTCTCGGTCTCTGTGACGGCCTCGCGGATCGAGCCGGTGAGAGTGTCCGCGTAGAGCACTACGCGGGAGTTCGCGTTCCGGGCTGCCCTCCCGATGATCTGGATGAGGCTCCGGGCATCGCGCAGGAACCCCTCCTTGTCCGCGTCCAGTATCCCGATGAACCCCACCTCGGGGATGTCGAGGCCCTCCCGCAGCAGGTTGATCCCGACAAGGACATCGAATTTCCCAAGACGGAGCTGGCGGATGATCTCGGTCCGGTCCAGGGTCTCGATCTCCGAGTGGAGGTACCGGGTGCGGATGCCTTTTTCGGCCAGGTAGTCTGTAAGTTCCTCTGCAAGCTTCTTGGTGAGAGTGGTGAGCAGCACGCGGTCACCCCTGGCAACCGTCTCCCGTATTTCCCGGATGACGTCTTCTGTCTGGCCCTCGGTCTTCCTTATCATCACCACGGGGTCCACGAGGCCTGTGGGCCGGATGATCTGCTCGACGATACGTGCTGAATGGGACATCTCGTACTCGGCTGGGGTGGCCGAGACGAATATTGCCTGGCGCATGTAATGTTCGAACTCCCGAAACATCAGCGGGCGGTTGTCGAAGGCGCTCGGCAGCCGGAAGCCATAGTCGACGAGTGCTTTCTTTCTCGAACGGTCGCCATGGTACATCCCGTGGAGTTGCGGGATCGTCTGGTGGCTTTCGTCGATGAAGAGGAGGAAATCAGGAGGGAAGTAGTCGAGCAGGCAGTACGGTTTCTCCCCTGGTTTCCTGAAGTCGAAGTGCCGGGAGTAGTTCTCGATCCCCTTGCAGGACCCGGTCTCCTCGATCATCTCGAGGTCGTAGTTGGTCCTCTGTTCGAGCCGGTGGGCCTCGAGCATCCCGAGGTGGGGCAGACGCTCCTCCAGTTCCTCGCGGATCGAAGCGAGCGCCTGTCGTTGGATCTCCTGGGGGATCACGTAGTGCCTGGCGGGATAGACGTGGAAGTACCGGAGCTGCTCTTTCACCCTCCCGGAGATCTTCTCAACCTCCGCGATCCGCTCGACCTCGTCGCCGAAGAGTTCGACCCTGACGATGTCCTGGAAGTAACCCGGGACAATGTCGATGGTATCGCCCTTCACGCGGAACCGGCCGGGCTGGAGCTCGAGGTCGTTCCTCTCGTACTGCCCGGTGACGAGGTTTTCTATTATCTGCTTCCGGGAGATGCGGTCCCCGACATTCAGCTCAAAGCCCATCTCACGGAAGTGCTCGGGCCTGCCCAGGCCGTAGATGCACGAGACTGACGCCACGACGATCACGTCCCGCCGGGAGAGGAGGGACGCGGTGGCCGAGAGGCGCATCATCTCGATCTTCGGGTTGATCTGCGCGTCCTTCTCGATGTACTGGTCCTTCTTTGGGAGGTAGGACTCGGGCTGGTAGTAGTCGTAGTAGGAGACAAAGTACTCGACCCGGTTCTCGGGGAAGAACTCGCGGAACTCGTTCCAGAGCTGCGCCGCGAGCGTCTTGTTGTGCGCGATCACGAGGGTGGGACGCTGCACCCTGGCAATGACATTTGCCATCGTGAAGGTCTTCCCGGACCCGGTCACCCCGAGGAGCGTCTGGAACCGGTCCCTGCGATCTATCCCTTCCACCAGCCGGTCGATCGCCTCCGGCTGTGATCCGCGAGGGGAGAGGTGTGCCGAGAGCGAGAACCCGGTCACCGGATCACCCTCTTCTTCCGGAGCAGCCTGTGGTAGGTGACGGCAAACCGGTGGGCCTCGTCGCGGATCTCCTGGAGAAAGAGCGAGGCCTTCTCCTGCTTCCTGACCGGGAGGGGGTGGGCGGAGCCCGGGACATAGATCTCCTCCTCTCTTTTAGCGAGTGCGATCACGGGGACCGCGAGCCCCAGGGCTTTCAGGGCAGAGTGCGCGGCGTTGAGCTGGGCCTTTCCGCCGTCCACCATGACCAGGTCAGGGAGCGGATCGCCCTCCTCTTTGATACGCCTGTACCTGCGGGTCACCACCTCGCCGATCGCGCGCGGGTCGTCAATGCCCCCGACGGTCCTGATCCGGAACCTCCGGTAGTTCCGCTTGTCGGGGCGTCCGTCGCGGAACTGGACCATCGAGCCCACCACCTCGGTCCCTGCAAGGTGCGAGATGTCGAAGCACTCGATCACCCTGGGCATGTCGTCCATGGCGAGTTTCTCACGGAGTTCCTCGAGCTTGATCTCGTCCCCGAAATGCGCGATCTCGATATTCGTCCTGACAAGAGAGAGGAGGCGGCGCTTGGCCCCGATCCGCGGCATGGTGATGGTCACCTTCCGTCCCTTTTGAAGAGAGAGGAACTCGCAGACATCCGGACCGACCTCGACCGGGAGAATGAGTTCTCCCGGCGGGGCGTGCGCCGAGTAGTACTGGACGAGGAACTCCTCAAGGAACTCTTCACCCTCGTCGAAGACGAACTCCCTCTTGTTGACCAGGGTGCCCCGGTGGACATTGAAGAGCATCAGGTAGACGCGTCCCTCATGCACGAGGAAGTTGACGATGTCCTCGTCGGTCCCGGTCTGCCGTGCCATGTCCTGCCTTCGGGAGAGGTGCTCCAGGGCCTGGACCTGGTCGCGAAGGAGGAGCGCCCTCTCGTACTCGTGCGCCCTCGATCTCTCTTCCATCTCTTCTTTCAGTGCCCGGATGATCTCGGGGGTATTCCCCTTCAGGACAAGAGATGCCTGCCGGACAAGTGCGGCATATTCGTCGCTGCCAATCTCTCCCTTGCAGGGCGCACTGCAGGTCCCAAGCGACGCACGGAGACACCCGCGTCGGGTGATGGTCTTGCAGCTGCGGAGTCGGAATGTTCTCTTCACCACCGCGAGCACGTGGTCGCGCTCTGCCGCCGAAGTGAACGGCCCGAAGTATGAGCCATTCCCCGCAATCCTTCGGGCAATGCAGATGCGCGGGTATTCCTCGTCGGTCAGGTGGATGTAGGCGTACTGCTTGGCGTCCTTCAGGTCGATGTTGAAGCGGGGCTGGTGGGTCTTGATCAGGCTGTTTTCGAGGATGAGGGCCTCGACTTCGTTTGCCGTGACGATGTAGTCGATGTCTCCAACGAGGGAGACGAGGCGCCGTGTCTTTGCATCGAGCCCGCGCTTCTGGAAGTAGCTTGCGACCCTCTTCTTCAGGTCCTTTGCCTTGCCTACGTAGAGGATGGAACCCTCACAGTCTTTGAAGAGGTAGCAGCCAGGGGCACCCGGGAGTGAGGCCGCACGGTTCATGTCCCTGCGATCATCCTCTGGAGGAATCTCCCGGTGTGGCTCCCGGGGTTCTCCGCCACATCCTCGGGAGTCCCGGTGGCAACCACGTATCCCCCGCCGTCACCGCCCTCGGGGCCGAGGTCGATGA
>DUGV01000071.1 GCA_013331225.1 Methanolinea sp. | reverse complement strand
TGTTCAGCATAGCAAGGCTGTAAGCTTTCAGATACCAGGCTGCCATCCACGAAGGATCTGCCTCAACCGCTTCGGAGAAATGTTCGACTGCCTCGTCATACCGTCCGCTCTGTAAGGCGTTCTGCCCGGCGTAGACGGCAAGCGAGGCGTTGTCGATAGATGAGAATGCCTTTATTTCGGCCCCGGCTGCGATATCATCGGAAAAATTTGCCCCTGAACTGTTTCCTGCGAGAACCAGAAGAGCAGAGAGTAGCACCAGGGGAAGGTATGTGAAAAATCCCCGCATAGCAGGCATTCGGCGGGCAAGGTAATCAATTTAATTTCCGGGAGACGGACAGCAACTCCGGACGGGAACACTCAAACAAGGGGATTTTTCCCAGTGTATTGCCGCAGTCGCCACAGAATCACTTCCCGGGACTTATGGCTTTTCCAAAGAAAGGGCTGCAGGGAGAGTTGCAGGTAACAAAATGGATCCCTTCCCCCCTTCGACATGGGCCCCATTACATCTCCTGCAGGACTAACCTTTCTCCGAGAAGTCGTTTGAGGGCTGGATTCTGGAAATATTCACCTGGATCATCGTGATAATCGGTTCTGAGTTTCAGGATCCCTTTTTTCGTCGTGATCTGCACCTGCCAGTATGGCTCGATGCCATCTTCAGTGCTGTAACTGGAAAATTTTAAGACTTCCAGGGCGACGAGTTCGATGAGCGGAATTACTTTGCTGTCGGGATTCTCGTCAAGGATTCGCTCCGGTTTCATTGTTTTCAAAAAAATGAATTCATAGTCTGGCCCGATGATGCCGATATCCTGCTTCAAGCGATCAAGCCCCTTCCTGCTGCGCTGCACGACGATAATTCGCTGGGATGTCAGGACGAGGTGTTGCCACACCGGCCCCTTCAGGAGGATTCCCAGGCCCCGGACCCTCATAAGGTTCGGTATGATCGCGACCACCGTCTCAGCCCCGGTCGATTCTATGGCTGCGTCAAATACTGGTCCGCTATCCAAATCCACCGGTACCCGCGCCCCGCAATCGGTGCAGTACTTCGATCCCGCCTCGAGCCTGGCCCCGCAGTCCGGGCAGAATGGCACGCTGTGGTCTCCCTCCTCTTATCGGGGTATTCTCCAATTGCACCATAATCTTTCTGCATCATCCCGGGACACGCATCTCCCGGTATGGCAAAGAACGGTTCAATATAAGCCCCCACCCCTCCCCGGTTAATTGCCGATCGAGTGATGGCAGGAGTGTCCGGCCGCGAGTGGAACGAAAAAAGCGAGGAAAATATCCCCCATCGGGCAGGGGGCAAGGAAAACCCCCGCGTCCATAAATCATGCAAAGGACCGCCACTTGCACACCCTCGATAACAATTCCCTTTAGTGCAGATTTAAGGCCGAACCAGGCCACGGCATGCTTTTTCCTGCATTGGAGATCGGGGTCCCTGTCGGGGAGTGAGTTACTCATTCTGAAATAAATCTCCAATACCATGAAAGAGGGGGAAAACATCAGGAAGAAAAACTCGAAGGTGATGGCGAAAAGGCAGACCCCGCGACTGGGGATGGAAGACATACAATGAAAAAGTGACCATGTCTTCCCGCCCATTGGCAGTAAAGCTGGATTTGTGATGGCGAATAGAGCCAGGAAAACAGGATGACGTGTCGGAGTGCTGCCCCGGCGAATTCTGGACTGGCAGGAAAAAGGCCCGAAACTCCGACACCTGAAACAAACAAGCCGGTAAATCGGCATGTTGGTCGAAATTGTCATTGGTGGAGTATACCAAGAAGTGAGCAAAGATGACAAATGCATACTCCTTCGGCTAACCACCCGACACTCCAGGACGATATCTCCTCTCTTTATGAGCCTTGAGCACCCTACCGCTGGAAAGGAATTCCCATGCCTTTATTCTGTAAGTGGTGCGGTGCACAGATCTCCCCCGACTCACGGTTCTGCGAGGAGTGCGGACATGCGAAAGATCCGAACACGGATGTGAACTCAGGCTGTCAGGCTATCCCGCTTCTCGAGCTCCACGAAGGTCTGCTTGGCGCAGGAAGGGCCCTTGCCGTGATGGAGGTTTTCCCGGGAGAACTGCGTATATACCGGCTTCCTGACTATTTTACAGCCGAGGTTGAGGATCTGAGAAACAGGCTCGACAATGCCTGGCTGCAGAACGTGGAAAATCTGAGGGATGGGAAAGAGGCTGTCGTGTCGTGGGACTGGTGTTCCGAGCCGCTCCTTTCCGCGGTTGCAGAGTGTCGCAGTGATTTGGTTCAGGGGCTCATAGTTATGAGGACCGAGGAGATAATCTCGGTTGTTATCGAGCAGATCCAGTCCGACACTGCCTGGGACCTGATGACCATCTCATCCACGAGTAAAAAGTGTATCTTCGATCTCACCGGCCCGGTTGCCTGGCACGCCGTCAAGGTTCTACGGGCCGTGCTCGGGGAGCGGGTCAGATACGAAGAGGGGTAGAGAAAAAAGTGGCCATGTCCTACACCAGCGCCAGGCTCATGATAAGCACGATTCCGCCAATCACCAGGACCATCACCACGAACCCGATCATGAACAGAGTGTTGGTTTTCTTATAAGGCACTGTCCCCTCATTCATTTTCTTTGCCGTGGTATAGGCATCATAGACGCCGTATATCCAGACAATTATTCCCGGTACGATGAAGAGGAGGGCCCCGATCAACGTCCCGAAGTATATCGCTACGCCTTTCAGGGTATCGCCGTTGTAGATCTGCCCCAGGCCAGAGAAGAAAAATGAGAGGATAAGGGCCAGGGTTGGGTTCTTGGGGGGGTGTGCGACCTCTCCGGGTGCTCCTTGCGCCTGCGGCACACCTGCAGGACCGGGAACGATCGCCCCGCACTGTTCGCAGAACTTGTCCCCCTCCTTGATCCGGGCTCCACATGACTCACAAAATTGTGCCATGGTACCCAATCGAAATGCGAAAATAAATAGGTTTTTTCGAACCCGAATGCCGCACAGTCCCCTTGCCGAAACCTTGATTGAACCCCGAATCGCAGAATGAGGGTATGCACACCCCACTCTCCGCTCTCATGCTCGTGCTCCTCCTCCTCTCTGCCGGTTGCATTACCACCGCGGAAGAGTGGAACCAGCGGGGGGAGACCCACCACACCATGGGGCAATACGACGAGGCAGTGGCAGCTTTCGATCGGGCCATTGCGCTCGATCCTGACTCGCACCACGCATGGAAGAACAGGGGACTGTCGCTTGCGCTCCTTGGGAGGGATGAAGAGTCCAGGGCATCGTTTTCCCGTGCCATCGCACTCTGCCCCAATTGCAGCGATGCATATTACTACCAGGCTCTTGCGCGGAATGCAACCGGTGACCATCGGGGTGCAATGGAGAGCTTAGACCATGCCATCGCCATTGCGCCGCAGAACCAGGACCAGGTCGTCACGCTCTTCCAGTCGCTGATAATGAGGGGCGACCTTCTCACTGTGGAAAACCGGCTGGAAGAGGCAAATCTCTCCTACCGGATTGCCAACGAGGTCATGATGGGCACTATCTGAAGGCCTGCAGGGGCGCAGGTAGCCCGGGACGTACGTTCAGACCCGCTCCACTGGTTCCCCGCACATCCCGCAAAACTTTGTGTCAGGTGAGAGTGGATTTCCACATTTGGTACAATAACCGCTTGAAAGGGAGCCCCGCTCCCGGGGAATACCTGCTCCCGGTATTCCGGGGGATTCCTTGGGTGGCGCTCGTTTCCCGGTGAGAAATTGCGCCGATGCCGGATGCGCATGGGCATGGCCGATGTGCCGATGGGCCAGCCACCACCCTCCCGGGACCAGCAGGACGAGGATCACGATCAGGCCAAGCAGCTCGGAATCCGATGCCATGAGGTTGAAAATGCCGTGGAAGGCCATCGCCCCGGCAAGGCCAATGGCAATCAGGAACAGCCGGTCCTTCTCATGCCTGAACCGGGCGATACCGAGGCTGTAGCCCCAGATTGAGGAAAAAAGGGCATGGGCAGGGACCGAGACCACGGCCCGGACGATTCCAACGGCAACCCCGCCCTCCATTACGTACATCACGTTCTCAAGCATAGCAAACCCGAGGGCTGCAGCCGAGGCGTAGACAATCCCGTCCACCGGCTCATCAAATTCCTCGTCACGATACACGGTGAAATAGACCGCTGCGAACTTGAGTGACTCCTCAACAATGGGAGCAACGAAGACCGCGGTGAGGAGGCCGGAGGGGAACGGGGTCTCGATCAGAGCGGCTGGTATCACCATGATGGCGCCGACCAGGAAGACCTTCACTACCCAGCCGAGAGGTTCTGGCTCGTAGCGGTCCCGCAAGTAGAAGTAGCAGAGGATAAATATCGCCGGCGCAATGGCAAGGACAAGGAGGCCGGACATTCCCATTACCGGTATTTTCCGGCACGTGATAACCGCTGCGAAACGGAACGGCCTGATATGATCCCTGGACCGCAACTGCACGAATGCGCTGTTTTCAGGTATCCCCGGAACGGCAGGTGAATAAAAAAACCGAGAGTAGCATTACCCCTCGCATCCTGATATGGCTGGACTGCAGTGCACATCGCGTGTTGGGGGGATTGGTCTCCTCACCCTGTTATTCCTTGATGAGAACAGGGTTCACGTGCTGCCTGATGAACGCGGCGACCTGCTCGTAGTTTTCCTCTGTGCAATAGAGCCTGATAGGGAAGATTAGGGATTTTCGGGTTACCGTCACCGTTTTCTTCTTCCGGTTGAGGGCAACGCTCCGTGTCTCATTCCACCTGATGAAATCGTTCTCCCTGCTCTTGACAATCATCCCGCCCCCTGCCGCGGACAGGCTCCCAAGGAGGCCGCCTGCAACGGCTATTCCTGTATTGACAGTACTGGTCTTTTTCGATGCTTCCTGCCCCGCCCCTTCAAGATTCACGAAGAAGTCTGAGGTCATGCCGAGGACACTGTTGGTCCACCGGATCTCTTTCGTATCGGCGGGTGATGGGGCAGGCTTATCCGCTGGCTCCATGGGAGCCCCGCAGGAGGTGCAGAAGCGGTCGGTGTCAGCAAGCTGCTGTCCGCAGGAGGTGCAGAACGGCATGCGGATGATGTGGACCTGTGGCATGAAAAATGATTTGGCATGCAAAGGTTACATCCCGGGGGGACGCTTGGAGTAGAGCCAGCCTGCTCGTTTCCTGCCCTTCCCGCAGTTGGAACCTCGCAATGGATGAGGGACAGGTACAGGATCTTACGGAGGGAACCTCCTTTCCCTGGATATATGTGCCCTTTTTTTACCTTATGGAAAACACATACTGGATAAAGGAGCGATCCAATGCCAACCTGTGCAGCGTGCGGAGCAGACATGAAGGAAGGGGCAACCTTCTGCCCATCATGCGGGATGAAACAGGGACAGGACGCAAGTCGGGAGGAAGCCCTGTTCTGGACAGCAAAAGCCCGGGTCATCTCCAGCCGGCCAGTGGTAACCCAGCTGATCATGGTCTTCGGGGTCGGGTTCCTCTTCGTCATGGTTCTCCTCCTCATCCTCGATGTGGAGTCTGCGATAATGCTCGCGCCTTATGTCATCGCAACGGCAGTGTTCATCATCGTTCTCGGCCTGATCATCGCTGCTGCCATCCAGTTCTTCACGAAGGGGGGCCTCACAACGGATTTCGCCGTCACCCCGGAAGGTATCGGCTACCGGGCCGGAAAGGAGTCTAAAGCCATCAACCGCGCAACTCTTGCAGGGACCGCGATCGGAGGTTCGCTGGCAGGAGCAGGGGGGAGCATGATCAATATAAGTCGCGAGATGGACTTCATGAGCTGGGCCGAAGTGAAGAGCGTCACCATATATCCCCGGGAGCGGTCCCTCGTCTTCTACAGGAAAGCGCTTATTTTCCCGTTCGCCCTCTACTGCACCCCCGAAAATTTCGAGCAGGTCAAAACACTCGTGAAAAAATACGCCCCTAAAGCGCGTTACCGGGAAAAACGGTGGTGAACGGATATAATGGCAGTCATACTCCATAGCCACGCCGCTCTCACCATCAGCATCCCTGTGGTTCCTTCTGCCAATCATGCCGGTGTGCCGGGATTTTTCAAAACAATGAAGACCTCTTCGCCGGTGACGGGACGGTCAGCATAATGCCCGGTCTCCTCGTTCGGGTAGTAAAATCCCAAAAAAACGATTTCCTGCAGGATCTTTTTAAAAAAATTCAGATCGTGATGGAAAGAACCCCCCGGAGCGAAGCCTGGGCAGCCCGAAGAGGTCCGGGACTAAACAGGGGATCCGCTTCCAGAGTCAGGGTATGTTCTGGCAGGGAAAGGGTGAGCGCCGGTCTCCTGCCTGGCTTGTAGGATACTCCTTTCAGGATGGAATGGGGAATAAAAAAGTTTACACCGTCTGAATCAAGGATCTCATGGACAGAATGCTGTCGGAACTCCTGCCATGGGGCGTCCCGCCACTCCGAGGCCGCGCCAAACGCTTCAGGTGACATTCCCTGCTGCGTTGCCATTTGCCCAACCTTTTCCATATACGCAGTCCCTTGGCGTTCGACCTCTTCGTCGGTCCCCGAAGTGGTGGCAAGGATGAGCCGCCGGTCGGTAAAGAGCAGGTTGAAGACATACTGGAAATCAAAGTCTTTTGGCCCGGGCTCAAAGCAGGCCGGGACGATGCTCTGGATCTGTTCCCCCGGCAGAGCCGGAAGCTGCCAGTGTTCGAGCATGGAGATGAGCGTCGAGCGAGCCGGGTAGTAGCTCCCCACGGAGAATCGGTAGCGGTCTTCCCGGTCCCTGGTACGGATCACCAGGAGATCTTCCCCATATCGGTCCGCGACCTGGTCCTCTCCCCGAACATAGAGGATCTCGCCCCGGGCAGTGATGCGGGAATCCGGGCTCTCTGTCATGATCTCCGCCGGAGTCATCCTCGCATACCGTAACCACGGAGCCTGATCGAGTCCGAGCCGGGTCCGGATGGAACGGACCTCGTTCAGGAGCGTGACCGGCACCTTCCGCGGGGTGAGGTATGCACGGGGGAGACCGGGCGAGATGTGCGCTGATACCTCCCAGAAGTCCCGGGCCGCTATTCCTGTCTCTTCAAGCGTCGCAGAAATCTCTTCCTGGACCCTGTTGAGCTCCCCGGCAACTGTGCCGACCGGGACTACGGCAACAAGGGAGTCTGCGGTGATCACCAGGACAAGATCTTTGAAGGAGAATATCCCGGTCTTCATGGTCCCAAACGGGATAACGGCCGGGATTTGCGGGATATGAACCGGAAAGGGGACCGGAACAACTTCCTCTACTTGCTGCCCGCACTGCTCGCAGAACCGGGCACCAGGGGAGAGGGGTGCCCCGCAAGCCGTGCAGAATCTCGGGGGTGCCGTCAATGCCATCCACCCCGGGCAGGGACCAATTCTGACCAGTGCACATAGGTATGGAAAACAATCCTGACGGAAGCCGCCGACCCCAAAA
>DUGV01000214.1 GCA_013331225.1 Methanolinea sp. | reverse complement strand
CGGAGGGCGACCCCTCGCAGCGAGCGAACGCGAGCAGTGGGGGAGCCCGAAGGGCCGAAAGATGCTGTTGCTATTACTTTCACACCGCGTGGCAACCATATAAGGCCGCAACAGACCACATCATATATTGGTGAGAACCACCATGAACCAAGCAAACGCATTTGAACACATAGGGGCAGCCCGTCAATATGAGGGCACCCTGCGGATTGACATCAAGACCATGCAGGCCGTTGTAGCCCGGTCAGACGTGACCCGGCTTCTCGACCACTGGCCGGTCGATATCTTCGACATCTCCGACGTGATGAAGACCGCCGGCAATCCCTCGCCTGTCGGGAAGGCATGGATTACCCGTTCGGGAAGAGCTGTCATGTATGTGATCAACGGCATCAAGTACATCTCTCCCCTTGCCCAGGTGAAGGGTGCTCTCACAGGGGAGCGGAAGTATGCCAACGTCTCGATCATGCGGGAGATCACCGGGGCGGTCCCGGTCCTCTCCTCCTCACCAGTCGCAGAGGTGGCGGCATGATCGGGACCAGGAGTGTGTACGACGTGATCCCCACTCGGGACCTTGACAAGATCTGCCGGCTCCAGGAGCAGGCGGTCGAACTCGAGAACCAGGCATTCATCCTCCAGGCGAAGGCGCAGGACATGCGGACCCGTGCCGAGGATATTGTGACCGTCTATCGTATCCAGGTCGATAAGGAAGGCTGGGATGCGTGCCGGGCAGAGGCCAAGAAACAGAATATGATCTCGTGGTGCTGTGACCCGCTCCCCGGCCAGGGGGTGCAGGCATGACAGAACCGCAGCTTATCACGGTCAAGAAGATCCTGGAGGGTTCACCCTTCCAGGACAGCATCGAGATAGGAACGCCTGGAAAGGGTGGGGCAATCAAGATTTACGGGGACTTTGCCGACCCGGTCGGCTTCGAGGCCCGGATACATGAGGCGGTCCGCCTGCGGAAGATGACAAGCGATCTTATGGGAGGGGTGTAAATGCCCCCTGACGATCTCCCCTTTCCCGACGTCGCCGATTGGATCCGGGACTATTGCGACCCGGCCCGGTCCCGGTGCCTCTGTGGGCGTGACCTTCGAGGCGACCAGGTCCACGGATATCCCCATGATGCCGGCTGGGAGACTGACGCCGGCCGGATGTGGCTCTTCATCCACTGCCCGAAATGCGGGTACGAGATGGCGATCTGGAAACTCGGCGTGCCCCGGGACCAGGATTTCCGCACCCGGAGCGAGACCCGGCCGGCGGGGGTGCTGGCATGAAGCGTGAGGTCCTCACCGATGAGAAAGGCGAGCCTATCGGAATCGCCTACACTCTCGACAACTTGGAAGACGACGGGGCAGAGCTTTTCAATGAGCTCACCCGGCTGCTGGGGGATGACTGATGAACGGCGACACCCTCACCGAATTTTTTGGCGATGTGATCCACGCCTACACGCGGGCCGATGCAATCCGCGACGGGGTCCTCGTCGAACTGCCCGCGAAAATCTGCAAAGAGGCTGGTATCGTTGTGCCTGTCGCGGTGACCGCCGGGGTCTGGTCTCTGGTCGCTCCCGATAATATCGAGGAGATGCCGTGCCAGAGTGTTGAGGGCCGGTTGTGGGATCTGCTCTGGATGTTCACCTGCACAGCCAGGGTGGCCAGGGGGCTGCACCGATCGACAATTCATTTCAAATGTGATTTCCTTACAACGAGGACTGAATCAGGTGGGGTGGTAATCAATGAGCACCAGATGGCAACCATGCGGGCTACCTGCGGGCCGGGTGATGAGGGGGAACCAGTGATCACCATTATGCTCCCTGGGGAGGACTGATCAGATGGACACTGTGATACCAGGAGGACCAGCCATCCCCGCCCCTACCTTTTACACTACCGAAGAAGTCGCAGATCTCCTGAAGGTGCATGTGAAAACGATACGCGAGATGATCAAGTCCAAGCGCCTGCAGGCGGTCAAGGTCGGCCAGGAATATCGGATTACCGACGAACAGATCCGGCAATACATCGAGGAGAACAAGACAACGTGACCGGGGTACCCGGCATAAACCACCATGAACCAAATGTTGATAAATGCCGGCCGGCCCGGTCACATAGTGATAGGTCGCCGGGGTCAATATCCCTTTTCCCATATTTGTTCCTGATTTTCCCGGAGCGGCCTCCGGCCTCGCCCACTGCTCGCATACGCTCGCTTCGAGGGCTCGGCCTGCGGCGAGTTGATGGGGGATCCTCGAACGCTTCGCTCCGGCGACGCCCTCACTCTCGTTCGGTGGCGGCCTCCGCTTCGTTGGCAGGAGTGGACTGGATATGTTGACGGCACGACAGGCTTGACTCTCCCGGCCGGTCGCTCCGCTCTCGCTTCGCTTTCCCGTCCAGGAGGTCAACCGGTCGGCCTGGGTCATCCGTTTGATATGGCGACGAGCGGAGGAACGAGCACCGGCGCCTCCCGACCGGGGAGGGAGGGTGTTGCATGACCTGGCGACGCATCCGCGGAGCCGAACTGGCCGCAACGGCCCGAGCGGTCACACACATCCGAAAAATTTCGTAGTTCTCCACAATAACTCCTTCAGCATTTTATCCATCATACTCTCATTTCCGGTGACCATGAGAATGAAGACATTCTGTCCTGATTTTACCGATCGATCCCATCCTATCTCGACCAGGTACTCCCCCGGTCCTAGGCCAGCGGTATCGAGGGAATATTCCCATGTATTCCCCCAGACCCCGCTCCCGGTAAGGGCGGAATCGATAGCTCGTATTGGGATGCGGTGGCTGGTCTTCTCGATCACCGATGTGTCATATATCCTCACCGCGATCCGGTTTTCCAGTGCCATGTTCATGGTACCCTGTACCAGCACATATCCCCCGGCGGGGACTTTTAGAGGACTACCCAACTCCACTGTCGAAAGATGCAGGGTGGGCTCTTCCACATAGACCGTTTGGAGAAGGAACGAATCGTCCATACCGCTTCCGGCAATCTGGTTCTTCAGGAAGTCCGCCAGATCCAGGGCAGCGGGTATATCCATGGTGGGGGCATCAACGGTGAGGACTGATACATTGTCCGCAATAGTGAGAAGAGATTTCCCCGCAGAATCGTTCGCGACGATTGAGTAGATCCGATCTTGCCCGGGATCTTGGACGATGATTGTGAAGGGGCCACTATGAAACTTTTCAGTAACCTTTTCATCCCAAGTCCATGTTAGGGTCCCATCGGAATCAGCATCGACAATCTCATGTATGAAGAAGGAATGGCCTATCCCCCAGATGACGGCAGATCCGTTGTGATACCCATCCCCGGTGATGAAAAGCGGATCTCCCTTTGCAAGTACACAATCATGGCTTGCCTGGATATAAATCGCAGCAGTGCAAGGGCTGACAATGCATACCAATGCTGCAAGTACCAGGGGCATTACAGGAATTGCTTTCTTTTGGTCTGGATACATGTTTCATCCCCGAGCGAAAACGCTCTGGTAAGAAAATAATCCAGATTGTTTAAACGATCTCTGTGTAGGAATCCGAACAGACTCCAGGTCTTGGGATTTTCTGGCATTGAACTGATATTTTTCTCATCAAAAAGAAGTTCGTTCCAATTCCTTGACTTGTCAATTGAATCTTTCGGGAGGGGCAAGGGAGAGAGGCAGGAATAGACATTTCATCCAGGGATTTCAGGGGCTGGTGCCCAAGTGGGATCTCGACATGGTCCTGCACCTTTGATCCTCCTGATCACCTCGACAGAGTCATCGGTCAGAGCGATCCGTGTGGTTCTGCCAAGACGCTCCATCGCAACAATCCCTTCATCGTACAGTTGCCGTATCCGGCTGTTCACCACCGATGGTACGACACCGAGAGCCCTGGCAATGTCACGCTGGGACGAGTCCGGGTGATCGAGAAGGTAGGTTAGGATCTTCCGGTCGGGTCCGTTCTGGAACCTGGATGCCACGATACGGTCGTATGCTGACATACTCCTCTCGCTGGTGACATACCGTGAGAATATTCCATCCTGGAAGCAATCGACCTTTCCGGCGAGTGACAGGATGGAGATGTGGTAGCGGAGTGTCCCCCGGTTCAAACCGGTCCGGTCACGAAGCGCCGAAAAGTGAATGCCAGGGAATTCCCGGATTGTGTTGAAGACCTGCAGCCTTGCAGTATTGTCAAGTACAGTTTTTTTCGAGATGGTGCGGAATCCAAAATAAGTCCCGAATCCGATTCCCCAGAAAAGGAGGATCTGTATCGGCTCCACAAGAGTGGGGGATACGGAATGGACCATATGGCAGATGAGATCGGACGGCCTCATCTGCCACCGGGGGACAGGCACCCCCGTGCCATCGACGCCGAAGAGGGGGATGTAGACCAGTTCCAGGACGCAAAATCCGAAAAACAGAATCCATAGCATCATGGAAAGGGCGGTATGAAATCGATGTGATTGACGGTTCTCCATGATACACTCCTTCCCTTCTGAAGATACCCCAACCGGCATTGTTCAGATCTCGTCAGAGACATTTATAACCTTTCTGTGTCGGATCGCGAATCGTCGCGAGAACAGTTCTGGATCTGGCACAGGGATCGTTTATTCATCTGGTTCCAATTGCCTTTGGGGGTGAGGACAAGATCATCACCCCACGACAGCCACAAGGAACGCAGAAGCTACCTGCGCTGTCATAAGTCGGGCTCCGCTCTGAATCCTTCCAGTTTCCGCTGATGGTTCTTGGACTCTTCTCCGGTAATAAGGGGATTCGATCCGGATTGCCGAGCGGAGTGCATAGAAAAAATGAGAGTGAAAAGATGAAAGCAACAATGAAATTTTGCGCCGTCCTGCTGGCACTGCTGCTGGCGGGGATGGCGATGGTACCGTGCGTGAGCGCTGAATGTGCCTGTCATCGTGAAGATATGCGGTTTCAAGAGGAATTCAGAATAGTTCAATCAGACAAAGGAACGAATCTTCTTGACGAGTTAGGTCTCTCACGACCTGTGAATCTTGAAAATACTGTCCATCTTAAGACATATACCGAATCGAAAGAAATCGCAGACAAGTTATTGGACGCAATAAACCTTTCTGACAGGTCTGATTCGGTCATCGGAATGTATGACTTCGGAAATTACCAGATCCTCCTTATTAGCCAGGGAGAGAGTATTCTTGAGGTATTGTCCGATGGACACACTGTGAAATCCTCCACTCGTATTCCAATACTATTAGGAGAGAAAGAAATATCCAAAAAACCAACGATGATTTCTCTTAATGAAATGATGGAAAATGTGTCCGTCAATACACATGTTCAATTATATTCAACCTCAATCGTATCGCCAGAATCCCCTTCGATGATACTTACGTTATACATAGTCACCGTAACTCGTACGGATGAATACAGAAACTATTTTGGAGAAATACGCGCAAGTCTGACCGCAAAAGGAACATTCTATGTAGAATATGGTAGTAGTATTACGGGTATTACCGATTTATCATCATATTATACAACATTTCCATACAGCACCTGTGAATATAGTCATTATACATCAGGTGTTGGAACCACCGTAGGTCAAGTAAACGCCCATTTAAAAACCGGTTCATTGTTTGCACGAGCACAAATAGATAATTGGGTTAGTTGCAATAACTGGCTGACAACGAATGATGGCGGAACCACAAGTACCTGGATGTCTGGAAGCGGCGATGGTTGTACAGGTTAATATCCAACATTTTTTTCATGGTTTAGTCTTTAAAGAAAGCGTTGGTTGATGATGATGGAAAACAATAACAATACAAGAAAAATTCTGGAACTCGTTGCATTCGCATTAGTGACAATATACAGCATGATTTCAAATAACTGGACAGTATGGGCAGTTATTACGATGATGCTATTTGTGGATGGTTCTATACGATCATTGAAGAAATGGCTGGATGCACGCCAAGACAGGTATATCGACGCGATGAAAAAATGCACGGCGCATAACCTGATACTTCTGTGTTGTTGATACCTCTCCAGGAGTCAATAATGCGAATTGAGAGAAGATTGGATACCTTAAAGTCGATTTCAGAAGACAGATAAAAATTCAAGATCATTTTATGCCCTTAGGACTTACGCGGTTAAAAACCTCATAATGAGTGTAGTATCTACCTTCTAGACCTCGGAACATCACGTCCTGTATTCGGAATCCTCACGGGAACAGTTCTGGATCCGGCACAGAGATCGTTTATACACCCGGATCCGATTACCCATGTAGGGTGAGGGCAAGTCCCTCATCACCCGACAGCGTTCCGGAAGGCAGGATGCTTTCCCTGCTGTCATAAATCCGGGCTCGAAATCGACGCATCGCACAAAGCCCGGAAGGAGCAAAATCATGAAATCAGAAGAGAAATAGCGGAAAGAACGATGAAAGAAAAAGGTACATTCAGTGGAGGTATACTTCTCATCGTAGTAGTACTGATGGGTAGTGTTATAGTGCCGGGGGTGAGTGCGCTTTCTCCCCAATGGGCCCAGCCTGAACTGAAGATCGATGAATCGTTAGAACCTGTAATTTTAAATGGAGAATTGA
>DUGV01000120.1 GCA_013331225.1 Methanolinea sp. | reverse complement strand
TTCATCCAACCCTCCTCTCACGGCACTGAAATGTTAGACCGGAATTGTTCTTATATCTGTTGATATTTTTTCGGGTGAACAGAAGTGATATAAAAGGATTGGGGGGAATCCGGGTTCAATAGGCTGATATATTGGTAAGAATGGGCTCTCCAAAGGAGAGTATATTGGCCGGGGGTGACCATTCCTGAAAGGAAGGATATAACCAAAATTACCGGCTCTGTTCCAGAATATGGTCACCGCAGGGAAGGTACGGGGACAACTCCCAGATCCACTCCATCCGGAATACCGCTGACCAGTATCCCGGAGGCGGTGCCGAGCAGGCGAATTCCTCCCATCTCTTCAGAGGAACAGAGAAGGTGCTGCTCAGGATGCGTTCCCCTCTCGATCGTGCACGAGAGGAGTATCTCATCTCCCGCCGATACGACGTAGCGGAGGCGGCGGGAAACGGGATGGCTGCGGGGCATCACCACGAGAGGAAGTCGGTACGTTCTCACCAGCTCAATGAGCATCCATGCAGCCTGAACCGATCCACCCTCGGGAGCAGATACCGCGACAATGTGCGATGGCTCAAGGGTCTGGCAGTACTCTTCATCGTGCGTTTCTATGCAGAGCGGAAAACGGGACCCTGCATTTCCTGCAAGGAGGAACGATGATTTACTCCTGACCAGCAGGAGAGTGTCTTTCCCGATTTGAACCATTTTCTCCTGCATGCGTGTGGATACCTCCTATATGAACAGGTTGAAGATCACCAGTGCGATGACCATCATGATGCATGAGTGCTTGATTCCGGCCTTGATGGAACCCTCCCCCATCTGCCCTGCGATGAGGCCCGAGAGGAGCGCCTGCAGGACGACCGAGTGGAACATCAGCCGCAGGATGGCCATGATCGATGCTGCACTGACGTTCGATATGGCGGTTCNNTGGAATGAAGTTGTTCGAGATGACTGCGACGACAAAGACGAATACCACGAACGCAAGGTAGATGATCGCGGTGTATATGAACATCTCTGAGAGCCGTTCCCGTTTCAGAAGATCGGACATCTTGGCGTCGCTTGCCGCGATGGCGAGCACGTCCCCGATAGATCCGCTCATCTGGCTGGCCTTGGTGATAAGGGTAACCGTGCGGGCGATCAGGGGTGTCCGGATGCGGTCCTCGAAGCGGATGAGCGCATCTGTGAAACTCGCTCCCCAGTCGATATCCCGCTTGATCCGCTTGATCTCGTAGGAGAGGAGACCGAGGTTGGTGTTCACCATGATCCCTATGGCCTGGGCGATTGTCAGGCCTACCTGGTTAATCCCTGCCATCCTGTCCAGGAACTCAGGGATGAGGGATTCCATGCCCTGGACGTTCCGGCGCCACATCTCGTAGAAGAATGCGTAGGGGACCATGACAATGAGCAGTGCAATCATCACGTGGTCGTCCACGACGTCGATGTAGACCTCGAGATCCTGGTACTGGGGCACCACCCAGAATACGGCAACCACGTAAATGATTGCAAGGGGGACGGTGATGAAGAGCGTGAGATTGTAGTTCTTCTGGAAGGCGTCGAAGGGATGGCGGAAGAACTCGCGTGCATTCCTCACCCTGTCATAATGGACGAGCCGGGCAAAGAACGGCTCCTCCCCCTCCCTGTGGTAGACCCTGACATCACTGTACTCGTGCAACCATTTCGCACGGACATATCGCTCGACGGTCTCACCCTTGAGGGAGATGATATCGATGAGGAGGATGAAGACCAGGGACCC
The DNA here is from genome assembly GCA_013331225.1 of Methanolinea sp. Classification (GTDB taxonomy): domain Archaea; phylum Halobacteriota; class Methanomicrobia; order Methanomicrobiales; family Methanospirillaceae; genus Methanolinea_A; species Methanolinea_A sp11423u. The sequence goes on along the minus strand of DUGV01000120.1, from coordinate 2,252 downwards.
GATGGGAAACACGAGGTAGATCACCGCGGTGAGCTGGAGGATGGCCACCCCGCCCATCATCCCCATCACCACCATGATGATGATGAGGAAGAGCGGCCCGGCGACGAAGAGCGTGACATACGACTCCGCAACAAGGGAGAGGAAGCTGAGGAACTGCTTCTGTTCGAACCTCGCCTCTTCCTGGTAGAGCCTGACACGTCCTGACAGGAAGCTCACGAGGTCCCCGCCACTCTCTATCACCGAGACCATATCCTCCAGGAACTGTTTCAGCTTCTCGGAGGGAGTGGTCTCCATCAGGTGGCGGATGGCGGATACCACGTCGTACCCGAAGAAGTCCGCATCCCGCACGACCTGCCGGAACTCGAGGGCCACCTCCCCGTAAATCTTGGAGTTCTCGGAGAGGGAGCGGAAAATTGTCATCAACTGCGCCCCACCTTTCCGCATGGCATACATATAGGCCACCGCGTTGTGGAGGGTGAGGTTGATCTTGGTTGCCCGGTTTCCCTTCTGCATGCCGGGATACTTGAGTGCGATAAGATACACGAGGAGCGAGCCAAGAATAAAGGCAATAATCGCACCGGCGAGTTTTATGCCTAGCATCTCGGGTGCGAGGGGATCAATCTCACCGGGAATGGGCAGGTTGAATACGTTGTAGATGTGGATATAGCCACCCGATTGTGCGGAGATTACAAGTAACTGTGTCAGGATGTACCCGAGGACCGCAAATCCTGCGCCTGCCAGGAGGGCAACTTCCATCGACCTTATAAGGTAACGCTCGAGCGTCAGTCCAGCCCGGGTGGAGATGAGTTCGGACTGGAGATCCTGGTAACGCAGGGGATTGCGCTGGATTCTCCTCCTGATCAGGGCGTTGAAGATCATTCCAGTATCCTGGAGAGGTCCTCGAGGTTCTCTGTCACGCGGGAGGGGTTGATGCTGTAGGCATGGAAGATCCTGGATACCCTGATGTAATCGATAATCCTCTGTTTCTGCATGGCGTCGAGAATTTTCTTGCGGGTGTTGATCTCCTCTTCGAGCCTCTCCCTGCTCCACCCCCTCCGCTCGGCGATGTCTGCATAAATCTGCGATCTGCCCTTGTAGCTGAATGTATCACGGATTGGATCATACACGAAGACGGTATTGACCCTGAGGTTTCCGGTCGAAGGATCTATCCCGGCGATCTCCACGATCTCAAGGCACCTGCGCACCCTCTTCATGCCGCGGTATACCAGGGCCTGGACACTGACAATGTTGAGGGCGGTCACCATGTTCCTCGGGACGTTGAGTGGCTCGTTCTCGAGGCGGTGGATGGCCGCATCCACGCTCCCTGCATGCATGGTCGAGAATGTGGTGTGCCCGGTGTTCATCGCCTGGAAGAGGGTCTGTGCTTCAACGCCCCTGACCTCGCCGACCAGGATATATTCGGGTCTCTGGCGCATGGCAGCCCTGAGGAGATCGAACATCGAGATGATGTTTGACCCCTCTGCAACCGTCTCCCTCGTCACGCTCGCGATCCAGTTCTCGTGGAAGAGGGTGATCTCGCGGGTATCCTCGATGCTCACGACCTTGGCCATTGGGGGGATGAAGAGGGAGACGGCGTTCAGCGAAGAGGTCTTTCCCGACGCGGTCCCCCCGATGAAGAGGAGACTCTTGTTGTTCTCGATGGCCATCCAGAAGTATGCGAGCTCGTCCGAACTAAACGTGCCGTATTCCATCAGTTCCACGGGAGAGAATGGATCCTCGCGGAACTTGCGTATGGTAAACGAGGTTCCCCTCGTGGTCACCTCCGTCCCGAGGGTCAGCTGGAGCCTTGAGCCGTCAGGAAGGGTTGCATCGAGCATGGGGGTCCCGGTCGAGATGTGTTTTCCGGACCTCTGGGCGAGGGTGATGGCGAGGGAGTTGAGTACTTCCGCCTCGAACATGATGTTTGTTTTGACATTCCGGTACTTCCGGTGGTAGAGGAATATGGGGATGCGGTGCCCGTCGCAGGAGATATCCTCGAGGTACGGGTCTCTCATGAGGGCATCGATCCTCCCCCACCCGATGAAGTTCCGGACAAGGTAATACTGGAGGCAAAAGATGCTCCTTTCCCCGAGCGTGATGCCGTATTCGTGCAGGAGTGCGTGCATCTTCTCCATCAGCAGCGCCCGCCGGTCTTTGCCGAGCTCTTCGTCGGTAAGGATGAGGGCGGAACGCATGTCCTCGTGGATCCGCTCGAGGAGTTCGTATTCGAACTCAGAGAGGCTCGGCTCGTA
>DUGV01000109.1 GCA_013331225.1 Methanolinea sp. | reverse complement strand
CGCAATCAGAAGGGTATGGAAACGTAGTATAACTCCTGCGCGACTGCCTCCAGTCCCGCGCTTGCAGTGAGACCCACAATCAAAAGGGTACGGGTGCTATGTCCGGAACTCCCTTCCGATCCCGGTGATTCTTCGCTCCCAGGCTTTTTTGCATGTCGTCCTCAAAAAAAGGACATGGGGCGCCTATTCCGGCACAGGCGTGATCCGGATGCTCCATGCAGGTATAGTGTTCCCCAGCGGGGCAAGTTCTTTCTCGAAGTCGTCGATGATGAACGTTGAGTTCTCCTCATCGGTAACAAGGAATTCAAACACAATCCGGTCCTTTTCGATATGAAGCCGGATTGCATCGATTGCACGTTGCGCTTCCCAGTGCTTTATAGATTCTGCCGGCAACTTCTCTTTCACCCATGAGTAAGGCTCCCCGTTGTCGTTATAACGCGCCCGGTTCCGGGTCTTGTCCAGCGCGTCCGCAACCCTGAGGAGCGAGCAGAGCTTGCTGGCACCGGGATCTTTTGGAAGAACAGACATTTTCCGGTGCCGGTAACAGAGATCGCTGATGATCCTCAGGTCGTCTCCTGAGATTATATCCCGAAAGACCCCCCTCTTATTCCATTCCGTAAGAATCTGAACCGTGTAGAGTTCGTGTTTCTCCCGGGCTTCAGCGCCGTCATCGTCGTCGGCGACGAGGAGACCGTACGTATCCCTGTATGCCACCGCCCCATTTCCGAGATCGTGGCACAGTGCGGCCCAGTCGAGAAGCGTCTGCTCATCCGCCGTCAGGCCGGAGATCATCCCTAGAATCCGGGCACTGTCGAGCACCGTCTCAATGTGACTCCACCCGTGCATCGTGAGGAAATATGGCGTCGGAACATCGCTGAAAGCGCTGGCGATATAGTCGATTGCATCCTCCCTGTTCTCCGGTAATGTGTCCCTCTTTATCCTTGTGGAGTTGAGCGTTTTCACGATCTCGTCCATCTGCGCCTCCGCTTCTTTACAGTCAGGGGATCCCAGTTTGATCGTCAGCGCGGTATCGTGCCCGAAGCGATCGCGGTGCTGCGCCAGCCGGAGGGCAACGGGAAGTGCAGGGATCCTGTTCTTCTCCTCAGGCCTGAGTTTTTTCCAGTAGTTGATGACCAGGATTGCCGAACAATCGTGGGTGATGCCCACCCCGTACGGGGTATCGTTACACGCGCACGCAGCGTCGAGCTCCTTATATCCACTATTTTCGGTCAGCCGTTTGACAACCGTGACATTTTTCTCTACTTCAGAGGCTGGTGGCCGGAGCGTGGCTTCCGGGCGGGTGAGACTCTCCCTTGCATCGTTCCTGATCGTCTCAAGCAGAAACGGCAGATCCCGTTTCTTCAGATCGATCCACGCGGCGTACCGCTCCCTCTCTTCGAACGGCTCCATCTCGTCGGCTTCGACCGGGAGCATCGACGGATCGCGGTCGCATATGGCGCCGAGCGTTCCCCAGAAACGCGAATATGCATCCGGTGCGCCGTAGTGGCAATATTGTTCGGCACCGAGCGAGAAGGTCACCTCCGCCCCCTTTTCGATTGCTTTCCCGTAGTGTGTGATGGCACGCTTGTGGTGGTCGATGAGAACGACGCGGATGCCCTTTTCACGCAATTCGCCTATCTTTTCGATTGCCTCATCAGCGGCGGAAAAGTCGAGGTTTACCCGGATGGGGAGGGGAATATCAACAACGACGACGATATCTCCCGCACGAAGCCCGGAAAAGTCATAGTTCAGGAAGGTGAACCCCCAGAAGTATTCCGGAAATCTGGTGCCGCAGTCTTCCGGGAGGTCGTTCTTCCCGAGATTGCTGCCCATTTTGAGTTGCTTGAATTCGCAGACCCGCGTAACCTCATATCCGTCTTTTTCGAGGTTTCTCTCCGAGATGACGGTCATGGTTGCGCCGTGCCCGTCGGTGCCGCCGAAGACTACTGCTCTTTTTAGAGGCGCCAGCTCGATACCCTTCACTTCGACGAGGTGGGCGCCGGCCAGATCCATCTCTGCAGGAGTCATGCTCGCACCACGCTGTGAGAACGCCATATCCGAGAGCACAAGCAGGAGGAACCGGCTGCCCGCATCCAGAATCGCCTTCACCATCGGGATGGGCAGCACGCCGATGTAGGTGTTCCCTCCCGCGATCTGCTCGCGTTCCAGGTGAGGGAGGATACTTCCGACATACCCCTTCGAACGGAGCCACAGGACAGCCCCTTCATGCCTGGTAACAATGTAGATCATAATCGTTCACCACCGACCGATCCCTGCTGGTTCAGATGGAACGTTGCCGCGACCCTTTCGTGAAGGGACGGATCTTCGTTGAGGAACAACTTTGCCATCTCCCTGAGAGGCTCCCCGTGGACGATCGTGCAGTTGTACAACTTGCACCGGTTCGCAACGGACTCCTTGATCCTGCCGGTTCCCTGCTTGACCACGTTCGGCGATGTGGTTGCAAGATAGGTCTTCATCCGGATTGCCATGAGGCCGGCTTTGACGGCCTCGATCTTGTAGAGCGTCGTATTCGCCCCGGGGTCGTGATCCTGCCCGCCGGTCTTGCACTCCACGATGCAGAGGGACTGGTCTTGCATGAAGGAGACATCAAAGTCGTTACTTTCTCCGGACCCTTTCCGTCCTGCGTTCACACCAAGGTGCAGGTCCCATATCCCACGATCTTCAAAAGGCAGGAGCAGGCTCCAGACAAAGACCTCCAGCCATTTGCCGGTGAGGAACTCCGCCGCATGTTTATCCAGGTGGCCGGTCAACCTCGCCCCGGATTCCTCCAGATTGAACTCTCCGGCAATCGCGGCTCGCAGGGAGGAGTCGCGTAACGAAATCCCATCCCTATCCGAGAGGGTGAGCCCCTCCCTCTCCCACGCTTTCCGGGAAGTCTTCACCTTTTTTTCCTGCAGGCTATGGAGTCTTCCGAGCATCTCCCGCAGTGAGCCATCGTCGTGGTTCGCGGTCAGCATTGCTGCGATATCAACCCATTTTCGTGCACTGTTTTCGTTCTTCTCCAGCGTGTGGGAGTTGAGAAGATCAAACCCATACCCGGCAAGGAACTCGGCCGTTGAGACCTGATGATCGAGATCGGTGGGGGCGCCGCCCAGAAGATCGATGGCGTGATGCTGATCGCTTTCGGCGATATACAGCGTCTTCAGTTTCCTATCCCTGGAAAACACATATGCGCCTATGCTCATGGGTTTTGTCCCGCCCGTGAGGTTGACGATCCATTCGTCATCCGGGTGCTTCTCCAGGGACTGCTCCAGCGCGCGGGAGACTGTGGCGATGGAGTTCTCATCCACGACATCGACGATTTCGTGCTCTGCCGAATAGTCCCGACCGCCGGCAGCGAGTGCCTTGAGGAGATGGGCATCCTTTTCCCTCTTCTTCATCCCCGGCGTCACCAGCAGGACGAGCCGATCGGGCTTCACGGCCTGTATCGCAAGAAGGTTCGGGACGTGCTGCTGGCTGACGAGGCAGGCCATGATTGTCATCGTCTGCGCCTGCCACCCGGCCTTTGCTCTGGCTCTGGGTTTGCTGCGTGCGGATCGATCGGCGCTGGATTCTCAAAGTCATACTTACCATCAGGATGGACTCCCTTCACTCTCAGCCGGGTCGTACCACCAATGGCGATTGGCGGGCAACCTTCCCCGATAAAAAAACCACCGATGCCATCGTCGGCCACAAAATAGTTGCGTCCCCGTCCCATTGGATCTTCAGTCCGGGTGACATTGACTATATCTCCTTTATTGTGCTGGGTTCTCCCTACAGGGACTCCGGCGCCCCTCGGTATGCTCTGCGCTCCAGTTTGTGTACTCACCTCCTGGACTATACTGCCGTATCCTGCACTGGTCTTTCCGCCGATCCCCCACTCTCTAAGTGCATCGGTGAGCAGCCTGAACGCGAGCTCTGCCCATTTGTCTCCCTCCGCACCCGGCACATCGCAGGAAACGGCAACATGAAACGTCCCCACAATCGAGAGGAATGTAATGGGATTCGGAACGTCGAAGTCTGTCGGTGCTGCCTGCCCTTTATCCTCCCCCGAATAGTATTCCATGTGGTGCGGCGTCATGACGTCGCGTCGGAGCGAGCGTTTCATGGTTTCCGGCGTTATCCAGGCATCATGGAAGATGAAGTGACCGGAGTCGTCCGATTTGCCGAAGATGGCCCTGTGATACTCCTCGCCTCTCTTGAATTTACCATCCCCGGCACCCCAGACCTGATCGCAGTAGTGCGAGGCGAGACCCTTCAAAGCGGTCCCCGGGATGATTGGTGTCCCATAAGTGTGGTGGAGGGTGAGGCCGGTCTCCAGGACGTTTTCGTTCCCGATACCGATGATCAGCCGCAGCCCTTCCACGGTTTTACAATCCCCCGCTTTACATGGCCCTGGAGTTGAGTTCTTGTACCGGTCAAATGCAGCCTTATAGACTTCTTCGGATCGATCGATCGACTCCTGTACTGCCTGGTGGAGTTCTCTTCGCGCATTCTTCTTGTGCTCGTCTTCCCTGACGGGGACACGAAGGTACTTGTCCATGACGAGCGATGCGTTCGCACACCCGGGCAGCTCGTATGAATCGGTGGGTTCCGCTTCCTTCAGTTTCCACAAATTTAGAATTCCTTCCCTGCACGCTGCTGTCATGGCTCGCTCTCCTTTAACAGCGCTTCGGCGTAGCGCTTGATCCATGATGCGGATTCGATCGCCTCAAGCGAAAGTCTCTGGTATTCAGGCAGTAAGGCGGAATGGCTACGTTCTTCAAGATCGTTCCGGGACCTGCCCATCACTGATGAGAGATGGTTCAGGTACACAGTTCCGGTATCACCTTCTTTAGCCCGGACGAAGGCGATGGCCTGTGCCAGACCGCAGGTGTGTACCAGAGCCGGGAATTTTTTGGCGAGCTTCGGGTAGTCTTTATCACCTTTTGCTTCAGGCGAGGAGACCAAATTATATGCTATTTTCGCCCTAACCTGATTTCTCGTCAGAACATTATTTTTCGGCACAATATCAACTCCTTCCGGGCGGAGAGGATGCTTTTGTGAACCGGCACACCACCCTCACCTT
>DUGV01000003.1 GCA_013331225.1 Methanolinea sp. | reverse complement strand
CGCCCGCCTCCTCCTCGATATAGCGCCGCCTCACCCGGACAGCCTCTTCCGGGGGGAGTTCCTTCTCCAGGGCATAGAGCTTGAGCGACCCCTCCCTCAGCCGCTTCAGGTACTCGTCCATACTCCATCATGGGAGGGGCGGGGGAATAACCCTTCTTTCGAGGGGGATACACTCATCCTCCTGGCCTTCCTCTGGTACATGGAAATGCAGGAAGGGTCCGTGAGATCTCAGTGGTGTGTCAGGGTCGGGAAGCGGGGCGCAGAGTTGCGCAGGCAGGAGCTCCTCGGGCAGGGGCTCCTCGACCCGGCCCTCAAACCCCGGAGGGAGGGCGACTGGGTCCTCTTCCCGGTCACAGCACCCGTTCCGGGCACCGAACGCGGGGAGTTCGAAACCCACAGGGGGCAGGGAGAACTCCCGAGGCACGAGCTGATCGGCGGGATCGCAGTCATGCAGGAACGGGACGCGGAGGACGCCGCGCTCCTTCTTGCCTCCCGCCCCTCCATCCATACGGTGCTCTCCCCCGAAAGCGACGTCGAAGGGCCCTGGCGCACGAGACGGTTCGAGGTGCTTGCCGGTGAGCCGACGACAAAGACCCGGTATATCGAACATGGCCTGCGCTTCGAGATCGACCTGTCGGAGGCGTACTTCTCGGCACGCCTCTCAACCGAACGCCAGCGCCTCCTCTCCATGGCGGGCCCTGGCGAGATTATGCTCGACATGTTCGCGGGGGTGGGCCCCTGCGCTCTTACGCTCGCCCGGAAGGCCGCGTTCGTTGCCGCATCAGACCTCAACCCCGGGGCAGTGCTGCTGATGGAGAGAAACATCGCCCACAACAGGGTAACAAACGTCCTTCCACTTCTCTGCAATGCATCCCGCCTCCCGCGCCTCCTCCCCTGGAAATTCGACAGGGTGGTGATGAACCTCCCGCTCGGGGCCGTCAGGTTCCTTCCCGCCGCCATGGAACTCTGCAGGCCGGGCGGAACGATCCACTGCTACACCCTGCAGGAGAAAGAAGGGGAGTATCTCGAAGAGATCGAGACGCACCCCGTCGCATCTGTCCGGGAACGGGTGGTCCGCTCCTACTCCCCGGGCCGGTGGCACGCGGTATACGACATCACGCTGAAATGAGCCTCGTCAAATCCCTAATCGGTTGCAACCATCACGTTTGAGGCTTTGATAATCGTTGAAATGCTCTTCCCGACGACGAGTTTCATCCGGTCCGCCGACGTCCTGGTAATCAGCGAGGTGATCTCCAGTCCCCCCGGCAGTTCTATGACCAGCTCCGCAAGGATCTGGCCGTATTTGATCGACTTTACCTTTCCCTTGAACACGTTTCGTGCGCTTATTTCCATGGTCGTCACCGTGTGCCAATTGTAAAGTACTTTTTATATATTTTGGCATGGTGACAGACATACGGGGATGTCCTGGTATGTCATCTGGTAAAGAGTGCCGGGAATGGAAGAACCATGTCATAACCGTGAAGAAACGATATGAAAGAATGAACGATCAGGCAAACAGGGTGTGATCCGTTCGCACTCCCTGGATTAAGAGGGGAAGTTCCCCGTGAATGAGCCAGACCGATCGCCATGCCGGAGTTTTCACTCAACCGGTTCGCCATGGGGATCGTTCTCTCTCAGGGGTGATATGCTGAGAAGAGGGGCAACCAGTACGAAGAGAAAAGGGATTTTTAGCCTTCCGGGACATACTTGGTCCCGTAGTGAATGACGCCCGATTCCCCGTCGGCCGAGATGCGGCGGAAGACGGGCCTGACACGCATCCCGATCTTCACCTCTTCCGGGCTGCAGACAAGCTGTGCGGTGAACCTCGGTCCCTCGTCGAGCTGTACAATTGCAAGAGCGTATGGCGTCATCTGCTCAAACTGCTCGCTTGCGGTGCGGACGATCGTGTAGGTCACCACGCTGCCGGTACCGGGGAACTTGTATCTGACAATATTTCCGGCACGGCGGCAGTCAGGGCAGAAGGACCGGGGGGGGAAGAAGTATCTCCCGCAAGTGCTGCACCGGGTGCCGATCAGGTTGTACCGCTGGGGGATCTTCCTCCAGAACCGCGCGACAGAGGACATCTCACACCCCCAGGATATGCACGGCGACGGTCGCGCCCGTGCCCCCGACGTTGTGCGTCATCCCGATCCTCGCCCCGTCGACCTGCCGCTTCCCGGCCTGGCCACGGAGCTGCATGACCACCTCGCAGACCTGCTTGATCCCGGTCGCACCGACGGGGTGCCCGCAGGCCTTCAGCCCGCCGCTTGTATTGACAGGGATGTCCCCGTTGAGTGCCGTGACCCCCTCCATGGTCAGCCTGCCGGCATCTCCCTTGGCGCAGAACCCGAGGTCCTCGATCGCGCAGATCTCGGCGATGGTGAAGCAATCGTGCACCTCTACGAGATCGATATCCTTTGGCCCGAGCCCGGCCATGGTAAAGGCGCGCTTTCCGGCTGCGACGGTCGCGTCGAGGGTGCTGATCTCCCTCCTGTCGTGGAGGGCGATGGTGTCGCTCGCCTGGGCGCTCGCGAGCACCTTCACCGGGGTATCGCAGAACTTCCTGGCCATGTCCAGCGGCGCGAGGACGACCGCCGCCGCACCGTCAGTAATCGGAGAACAGTCGAAGAGCCGCAGCGGATCCGCGACGAGCGTCGATTTCAGGACAGTGTCCAGGGTGATCTCCTGCTGGAACTGTGCGATGGGGTTTCTCGCGCCATTGTAGTGGTTCTTCACTGCGACCTGCGCGAGCTGCTCCCTGGTGAGGGGGTAGCGGCTCATGTACTCGTGTGCGATCATGGCATAGAGCCCGGGGAACGTCGCGCCTACGAACCCCTCCCACTCTCGGTCTGCGGCGCCGGCGAGCGCTTCCACGCTCGCACCGGAGGCGACGTCCGTCATCTTCTCTACACCCGCTGCAACCACGATGTCCTCGATCCCGGACGCCACCGATATGAACGCCTGGCGGAACGAGAGCCCGCCGGAGGCGCACGCGGCCTCGACCCTGGTCGAGGGGATGTGGGTGGAGGCAAGGCCTGCGTAGTCCGCGATCAGGGCGCCGATATGCTCCTGCTCGATGAACCGGCCCGCGCTCATGTTGCCGACGTACATGGCCCCTATCTGCTCGCCGGAGACCCCCGCGTCCTCGAGCGCGAGCGCACCTGCTTCCACGAAGAGGTCCCGGAACGACGTGTTCCACTTCTCCCCGAAGGTGGTGCATCCCACCCCTATCACTGCAACGTCTCTCATTTCTGCATC
>DUGV01000197.1 GCA_013331225.1 Methanolinea sp. | reverse complement strand
TGCCATCATTGAAAGTCTCGTACTGGTGCCTCTGGAGGAGCATAACGGTCTTTCCGGCCGTCCCGCTCCCGGCCGGTCCATGGTTTGCGGTCGTCGCGGCATACGTCGTGTGGAGGAGGCCGGTCGTCCGGTCGACATTGTATGTGACCTCCGTATCCGTAACGTAGTTGAATGCGTAGGGTGCGACAGTCTGAACCCATGCTGCGGACTCGGCAAGTGCCTGATCACGGGTCGGCACATATGGGTCGGGGTTCACCGACCCCCTCGGATACGCGACCACCGGGAGCCCGGCGATGACGAAGTGGCGGGTCCCTCCAGGAGAGATGGGGGTAAGCCAGACCCCGTGATCCGGGTACTCCGACATCTGGGAGGAGGCAGTGTCGTAGAAGACCGCGAAGTAGTTCCAGTTCGTGGTCGTCTTGTCCAGCACCCCTCCGAGGAAAGACTTGTCCTGGTTTGTCCCGATAAGGAAGCACCCGAGCCCGGGGATTCCGGTGTCAACCGGCGAGAGATTCACGTGCCCCCGTTCGAGGTTGAGGGTGTTGAAGGGGTTCCCGGTATAGAACTGGAACGCCATCGACTCGCCGGCCGAAACATCCTTCCAGGTGAACCACGCAAACGGCGACCCCTTTGCCATCGTCAGCTTCAGCTGCTCGGCCGAGCCTTTTCTGTCGAGAATGAAATCGATGTCCCAGTCGCCCATACGGTCGGTGACAAGGTTATCGGGGAATGACTCCCCCCAGCCGGGCTCGGTCGCATTCAGGTCGCCGGCCGGGAACACCCGGAGACCCGATACCCACTGCCCCTTCTGGCTGATCTCCCGGGTCTTCCCGTCCGGGGAAAACGTCGTCGCCCCAGATGTACAGGAGTTCGGTCCGTACTCCGCACCGTCCGCAGCTGCGGGGATCGGCATCGAGAAGACGAGCCCTTTCAGCCGGCCCTGCCCGTCCACGTTCGCGTAACGGTTCCGGAATGTCAGCGAGAGCGGGTCCGCGTACAGGGTCGACTGCACGAATGGGGTCGAGACCTTGACGAATGGCTCTGTCGCGGACTTGTAGTATGCCCCCGTATAGTTCAGCGTGTTGTTCGGCCAGATGGTATAGCCTGCCCACGAGTGGAGGCCGTACACAAGCTGCCCGTCCCTCATGTTTTCCGAGACCGGCGCGTACTCGGCGTAGACGGGAGTCGGGTTTAAGCACCAGTTGCATTCGAAGAGTTCGCTCCCCCGCCACCGGCAATTGTCGGCCCGCTCGGTCTGGACGTACGCGTTCCCGAGCTGGATCGGGGCTGCGGTGACGAGACCTGAGAAGGTGAAACTGATGATGAAGAAGAGGGAGAGTGTTCTGAGGAGAGGTACTCTCGACATGGTATTGTGAACGTCGGGGGGGATGGTATTTATAGGTTGGTGGAGGGGGGGTGATTCTAGCACAGACTGGTGCAACGCTTGCAGGGCCGTTTAAGATATGCCCGTTCACTCTCTTGGAAAAATATTTCATATCACGGGTTTGGTTATATTTTTGTGAATGGATGAATTCTCCCACGATGATAAAACTCCTCTCTTCCTTCGTCCTGATTCTCTGTATCACAGGGATTGTCCTGCCGGTCTCTTCATCCTCTGTCATGTGGCTTCCGCCAGCAGGTTTCCAGCGTGGAACAAATTTCGTCCATGCAAACCTGGTTCTTGAAATAAACGGACTATTACAACCTTCGGAAGGGATCAGGGAAGCCCTGATCCTGCTTCCCGACCCAGATCCCGGTTTTCCCATAACCGTGCCGGGCACGGACATTGCGCTCATATCACCCCCAGGCAGAGGTGTCATCCTCGTGAAGATGATAATCCCATACTATGAGTATCCCGGGATAATGATGGTCTACCGGGATGTGACAAACGTCACGCAGGAGCATGCACTCACAGTTTCAAGGAAAGTAGGAATCGATGGGAAGTTCATCGAGTGTGACGGGTTTATGCATATAGAAGGTAAGAAGAGCGAGTTGTGGATAGAGAATAAATCAGGGACAATCAATTTTGACCTGATAAACAGGCCAAACGGACTCGAAGATGCACCCTCCATTACTCCCACGATAGAAGAATGCGAAAGAATTGCACTCGGATACCTGGAATCGACTGGGCTCATGGAGAGGGAAATCGAATCGGTCATGACACTTGAGGGGGAAAGAGGTTATTATCTTGGGCCGAACAACACCTCCACGCTCATCTCCAGTTGTTACCAGGTAATTTTCTCACGGGACCTGAACAAAACTCGTGTCGTAGGAGATTCGATCCGTATAGAGATATGCGGGAATGGTGATATCATCGAACTTGATAAGGACTGGCCACCCTACGCACCCTACAAGGAATATCCCATCATAACAACAGAAGAGGCATACGAACATTTTCTCGGACTCGATGTCGTGAACATGTATGAAAAGGTGATAGGGTCGATGTCGCGGGAGAGATACCTCAAGTATGGGGAGAATACCAGGGAGATGATGCCACTGACAGTGAACGTGACAAAGATCGATCTCGTGTATTATGGCAGGGACACCCATGCATCCGGGCTGTTGAGACCCGCGTATGAGTTCACCTATGATTTTATCCTGGACAACCGGACAGAACCGGGGATGATGTACCTCCCTGCAGTGCCGGAACTCGGGAAGCTTGAGGAGTGGCTGGCTTGAGGGAGATTGTTTTTTCCAGAAGGCGGTATTTTGCGTTGTCGGCATCTTGGACTTGGCGATCGTCAGCCGATTGGCTTTTCCCGCGTCATGATCGTGCTTAGCGAGAACAACGATAAATTGCCTGGCAAGATGAGCAATCATGAATCCTAAAATCAAAAAAATTGGAAAAATCCTGCTGGTGGTATTCCTCATATGGGTTTTCATCACGATAGCCCTCGCATTTGGTGGGACGTATGCATACGATGTGGAAAAGATACGGTATGACCCGGATATCCCCAGCACCATACCTCCATCTAATATTCATATCACGGACCAGGACCTTGTCACTCGTCCCTACCTGAAAGACGCCTTCGGGGAGGGAAAATCGATCCTCCTCCCCAGGGGAGACCTGACGGATCTCATCCCGGGGAATGCGTTTGGCCCGGAGTATGCCATGCATCGAATGCCAGTATGGGAGAAAGAAGCATTTGTGCATACGATCGTGCACGAGCACAATACGGTCTGGGAGCATAATGGTACGTATATCAGGTTCCTTGTACGGACCGGCTAATAAAAAAGGGAGAATAAAGTGCGGGGATTGTTCCTATCCTCCCTTCCCCACGCCGTACCGGATAACCCTCTCCGGACACACATCCGCACACGTCGCACACATGATACAGTCTGGATTCTCCATTGTACCTTTCCTGACCATGCCATGCACGTCGAGACCTGCCGGGCATTTTTCCGAGCAGGTGAGGCAGTCGGTGCACCTGCCGGAATCGGCATCGATCTCGAGTGCCGTCCAGCCGGCGAGGTTCCGGATCTTCCGGCCGAGAACCATGACGCCAGCGATCGGGCAGAGGATATGGCAGAAACCGCGTTTGCCCGTGAGAAACGCGACAACAAAGATTCCCGTAAAGATCATCACAACCATCATGAGGACCTGGAGGGACGAGACCGAGATCCCGTTGATCGTGCCATAGAAAGGATCGACGCCCTGGACTCCGCCTGCAGCGAAAAACGCGTTTGCGATGGCAGCAATCCAGAGCAACGTGACGCCGTATTTGATCCAGTTGGGCCATCCCTCCTTCACGTTCTTCTTAATCAGCCGGGACCCGAGCTCCTGGCAGGCACCCATCGGGCAGAGCCACCCGCACCAGATCCGCCCTGCGAAAAGAGAGAGGACAAAGAGCACGATGTAGAGCAGGAAGGAGCCCGTCACAATACCCTCGGATGCTCCCATCATGATGACAATCGGGGAGATGTAGAATATCGTCACCGGGATTGCGATGAAAGTGAGCAAAAGGATCCACCGCCGGTATTTCTGGCGGGATGATGCAGGCTGTTCGGGCTTATCTGCTTTGGCCATACTTTATTCCTGCATTTCAGGTATGATTCGGATGACAATAATTCAGGCGGTCTCCCTGTGCCGGGCGATGAGTTCAGAGGGAAGCGGGGGATTCTGATCCCCTGATACCCCGAACCTCTCCTTCATGTTACTGGTAAAAAGTACAACCCTTCTGATCGCAAACCACAAGCCACCCTGCCACCGATACATACTTCACACATGCACACCCTCCGTTCCCTCCTACTCTTCGCCATCCTGCTCATCTCACTTCTTGGTTCTGGCTGCCTGGACGGACTGGAGACGAAGGCCCCCGATCACAATAGCATGCTCGTAATTCTAGGAGATGCAACCGGCGCCATCCAGGGTGCCCTTGACGAACTTGAGAGAGTCGCCTCGATGACAGCCGCGTCGCTCGAAAAGACCGGGATCGCCGGGCCTGATGCGGAGGCCGTGCTGAAGGGGAGGATCTCATCCTACCCCCCCGTCCTCACTATGATCACCTGCAATGCGAACGGCACGGTCGTCGCCGCGGAGCCGGAGAGCGTGAAGGTGCTTGTAGGGCAGGACCTCTCCGGCCAGGAAGTCGTGCAGCGGACGCTCGCGGAAAAGGTCCCGGTGATGAGCGGCATGTTCCCGCTTGCCGAGGGAGGAAACGGGGTGGCAGTCGCGCACCCGGTCAGGTCGGCGGACGGAAAGTTCCTTGGGGTGATCAGCACAATGTTCGTGCCGTACGATCTGATCAGGCCAATCGCGGAGGATGCGGCGAACGGGACTCCGTACACCTTCATGGTGATCGAGACAGGGGGCCATATCCTCTACGACCCGGACCCGGGAGAAGTGGGGAAAGAGACCTTCGGGGATGCGCTCTACGCACAGTTCCCGGAGATCGACCGGGTCGCACGCCACGCTGCCGCGAACCGCTCGGGATACGACACCTACTCGTTCTACGGCACAGGGTCGGATGCGGTCGTCCGGAAAGAGACCTTCTGGTCGACGGTCAGTCTCCACGGGACAGAGTGGAGGGTGATGGTGATCGGGGAGGGGTGAGGAGGATTCTCCCCCATTCTTGGTGCTACAGCAATTCCTATCCTGCGCCGAAACAGGGGGAGGTTACGGGATATTCCCTCCGCCCACTATACTGCTACCTTGCCCACCTCCATAATGATTTATGCGGACGATGGGACTCTCTATCCAGTTATACTCACGAAATACCATACCTAGCGGACCTTTTACCAGGTGCGACAGAGGGAACCGCCTCCACAGGGTATACTGTATTTCCTGAAAATACCGTATCTTTCCTGGACCGCTTCGAATCGCTTTTTGATTGGGGTGCATTGACGCACCCCATGCAACACGGGTAAACGGAGGGGATCCAGGGAAGGCCGGATCCTTCTGGGGGTCAAGCCTTATATACCCAAACCAGTTATTCTTCATTACGAATAAAAAAATCAGCGGGGGGACTTGATGGGGTTGCTTGGCGGATTGCTGGATTACTACCGTGACCTGGGCCTTGAGAGTCATATCGCACAGGCACTCTTCATTCTCGGTATCTTTGCGGTAGGGGGCATTATATTCATATTCTTCTTCGCACTCCATGTCCCCTGCGAGATGTCTCTTGTGAATATGACTGTCGCGAATGCAACGAACGCCACCATCCCGGTGGAAACGGGCACGAAAATCCTTTCGTCCTGGGACTCGGCATTCTCCGTAATCTCTGTCTTTGGGGTAGGGGTACTGGTTGCAGGCGGTTCCTTCTTCCTGGGCGGTCTGCTTGGTTTCCTGTTTGGAATCCCGAAGATGATATCGCAACCCGCGGGAGGAGACAATACCGCAAGGACCAGCCAGCAATACCGGGCAAACACGAACCTCGAGGACATTTCAGACTGGTTGACCAAGATTGTGATTGGCGTGGGACTGGTCGAACTGAGTGCGGTCCCTTCACTCCTGGACATGTATGCGAAGATGATTGCACCGGCTTTAGGGGGAGTCCCGAGCAGCGGCGCTGTTGCGATCGCGATTTTCCTGTATTATTCTCTGGTGGGTTTCCTCATCGTGTACCTGGCGACAAGGGGGTATATGGAGAGCGATTTAGAAAAGCAGGAGAGGATGGAGTTATACAGAGAGAGAGTCGAGAAACTGGAGAAGGAACTGCAGCTTGACCAGAGGAAACTGGAGGCAGAATCTAACCTGATAAAGATGAACAACCTTGCCTACGAAAAGGACATATTGGAGCTTACCAGGAGAATACAAGAGATGAAACTTCAGACCAATTCCCAAGAAACCGCGGATACCGCCAACGAGGAATAAGTCTGGTACATCCTTTCCCTTGAGAACTTCGTCCCTATGCGAGGGAGGATGGCGGAATTGGTATGAAGGGCCGTCCGGAAAGAGACCTTCTTTTTGACTGTCGTCTTCACTGGACGGAGTAGATGATGATAGGGGAGAGGGGGTATTGCTATCAAAAGGAAACGGGGTTCCTTTGAATGGTTTCATGTCCCCCCTAACTCTCCACCAATTCCACAACCCTTTTGCCCCCCCTGCACGAACCGGTAGTTCATGATTCGCAGGCATATGGTCCTCGTTGCCTTCTTCTTCGCAGTGGCGATTCTTTCCGCCGGGTGCACCGATACCACAGGAACAAAGACCGGGACCCCGGTAGGAACACCGATTCCCGCACCGACAACCACGATCGCAGCCCACACCCCACCTGACAAGATTACCACCACTCCGGAACTTGCCGCGTTCGTCGCACACGCCGCGGCATTTGCACGTGGGAACGGAAGGGATGCGACGATTGCCGCGTTCAACGATCCGGACGGGCCGTTCGTCATCGGCACCATCCAGGTGTTCGCCCTCGATTATAGCGGAAACCTCCTTGCGGATGCGGGCGAGCCCGAAGTTGTCGGGACGAACATCCAGGACATGGCCGACTCCTTTGGGATACCGCTCGTGCGAAAGCTCGCAGAGACCGCCGGGTTTAGGAGGGGATATGTGAGTTACACCTACCCGAACCCGGCAAAGAACAACACGTTTGAGCCGCGGATCGCCGTTGTCGAGGACGTGGATGGCACCTATTACGTGGGTGCGGCGATGTTTGCATCCGAGGGAGAGGTCTTCCCGTCGGTGAAACTGAATACGTCCGCAGCGCACCCTGATGTCGATGACCTCGTCGCTTACGTGAAAAACGCCGTCGCATACGCGAAGGAACACGGGAATGAGAAGGCCCTCTCGGAATTCAACAACCCTGATGGGCAGTTCGTGCAGGGCGAGCTTGTCATGATGGCGTTCGATTACGACGGCACGAACCTCGCGGCCCCGCCCTATTCCTCCGAGCTTGTGAAATACCGAATCAACCTGATCAACTACCAGGACCCTGACGGCGTAGAGACCATCCGCGGGATGCGGGATATCGCGAAGGGCGGCGGCGGCTTCTTTTACACGGCCGCACGGGTGGACGTAGACGGCAGGAGCTTGTATATCCCGAAGATCGACTATGCCGAGCCCGTCGACCACGAGTGGTGGGTCTTCTCTGGGATCATCGCTCCGGAGTACACCAGGGCCGCCACAGGCAACCTGACAGGCGTCCAGCTCCGTTACTACACGCGGGAAGAACTCTTTGACCGCGTGAACGAGGCGGTCGCCTTCGCGAAGGAGAACGGAAAGGAGAAGACCCTTGCGGAGATCAACAATCCCGAGGGCAGGTTTGTCACCGGCGACCTCTTCGTGTGGGCCTCTTCAAGAGACGGCGTCCTCCTCGCCGACCCGTTCTGGAAGTCAGGCATCGGGCAGAACCATTGGGAGTTTGCCGACCCGCACGGTATGAAGGTGACGCAGGTCGGCATCCAGGCGATGGAGAACGGTACCGGGTTCTCACACGCGCTCTTTCCGAACACCGCATTGAACGGGACTGCGGACGTGCACAAGCTCATTTACATGAAGGCCGTGGACGACACCTGGTGGATCGGAAGCGGCATCTACGGCCTCAGGGTGGAGTGAGGGACTCCCTTCACTCATGGGAAACCCCTGGCTTTTTTCCACATTTTTTTGATCGGTCCGGGAGCAGGACATTTCCCCTGACCCGGGCATCCGGCGATCCCGGAGATCTCAATAGTGGTCGGTCCCTGCACTCTAAGCACCGCGGATCAATTCGCTGGGCAAAAGGTCCTGCACGGTGGGGAAGTGTGGGCGCGCCTCTTAGCCTGCACCTCGATCCCCCGCCCGCTCAACGGGTACACCAGGTATGCGAACGCTATCCTGTAAGAAGGAATTCCGGCCCGCTCAACTCGCGATGAATCTTTATTTCCTTCCCGGCACCAGTATTGCCAGTATGAAAATTCCATTGTTCCTCCTCCTCTTAGTTCTTGCGATAGTTACCTGCGGGTGCACCGACCAGGCACCGGATGAATCGCCCGCCCCCGTTACGGGGACGCTCCAGGCACATGCCGAAAATGCCTCGGTCCCCCACATCATCGGCACATGGTCCGGCACAGGTATCGGCCATATCCAGAACGAGGGGTTCCATCAACCAGCAGAGGTGGTATTTCACTTCAATGAGCAGAATGGCTATGCCTTTGCCGGGAAGAAGGAGTATGCGCGGCCGGATGGAAAGATCCATTCTGAGGCCTTCTCCGGGGTCTTTTCCCCCGGAGGGGATATTATGATCTGTGACAGCGGTTCTGGCTATACGCTCGGATCATTCACCGGGCCGGATCGCATGGAATTGAGGTATGCCGAAGATGGGGACGAGGCGCGAGCCTATTTCTTGCAACTCGTCAGGCAGAAGACCTGACCTTCCCCACCTTTTTACTATGAAAATGGCTGCGCCATTTTCATGAATGCGTATGCGTGCGTCTCGAAGAGAATCATGTAGTTTTTTTAGATTCGCTATCAGCCGGATGGGCCAGTTCCCCGCACCCTTCTCCGGATAGTC
The DNA here is from genome assembly GCA_013331225.1 of Methanolinea sp. GTDB lineage: Archaea > Halobacteriota > Methanomicrobia > Methanomicrobiales > Methanospirillaceae > Methanolinea_A > Methanolinea_A sp11423u. The sequence continues at coordinate 1,848 of DUGV01000197.1, read as the reverse complement.
CCCTTCCAGACTCCTGCACTCCCACTTGTCCCGGTCTTCATGTCAGGGCTCTTATCCTCCGGAATCCAACTCTCCAACATCCCTAAATAGCCGGATGCCTGATCTCTCCAGAGAGATGGCAGGGTCCCTGGAACTTGAGCCCACCGCAGCGCTCGTGATGGCCTGGGCAAAGGATCTGTACCGTGAGGGGAGCGCATCGCTCTTCTATTCCCGCCTCGACCTCTCGGCAGGAAGGCAGATGAAACGTGAGTGTGATTCCGTCTGCCCCTGGTATCCCGAGGTGATGATGAACAGGAAGTGGTTCATCCGGCATCTTGCGTTGGAGGCCGTATCCGGGGCATGCGGGCACTGCCAGGTCGTCATCCTCGCGGCTGGCAAATCCCCGCTCGCCCTTGAACTCCTCGATGGCCACCCTGAGAAGATCGCAGCGGTTATCGAGATCGATATAGCCGGGATGGAGGAAAAACAGCGGATCTACGCGGCCGTCTCCCCTCGGGCTGCGAAGAGGATCCGGTGCGTGCAGGCAGACATCTCCGATCGTGAGGGGACAGGGGGAGCCATTGCTGCCACGGGGACATACGATCCCCGCCGCACAACTCTCGTCGTGTTCGAGGGCATCTCGTACTATCTCCCGCCGGAGGTCTCTTCAGGCGTCCTCTCCCTTTTTGCAACGGAGGATCGGCAGAACACGGTCATCCTGGACTCTCTCCTCCCGTGCCGGTTCGTAAAGGATGACCGCCGGTACATCTCCCGTGGCATCTGGGGCATCATCCACAGGGACTGCAAGTTCCAGAACACGGTCACCTACAGCCCGGACGAGATGGAGGCGATGCTCTTTTCAGCAGGGTGCGGGAAGGTCTGCCACCATGCAATGGACAAGATGGAGCGCCTCCGGACCGGGAAGAACCGGTTCTTTCCCACCGCGGAACACGGGTGGATCCGAATATCGGCTGCACGGCTGTAAGAGGTGTGCCCTGGGGGTGGAGATGGGCGCAGGATATTCACTTCCAATCGCTATCTCCCAGGATTTGACGAGAGCGGGTCGTCGTATACCAAAACCGCATGGTATGTTCTGGACCCGGTCGGGCGGGGCATCAGGATCGGCAACATCCGGTATATTTCGTGCCGGAACTAAGAGAGAGAAAAACCCTCTCCTGAAACGTCCATTCAGGATACTGTGCTACCCTGTAACGTTCTCCTTGCGGATATGCAGGAGATAGAGGCCGACTCCCACCGGAATCAGAAAGGTCAGTGCATAGTAGAAGTAGACGTCCACCTCGTAATACGAGGCCCCGAAGAGCTGGACGATGAATACATAGTCGAGCACGACTGCGAGCAGGGTCCATGCGAGCCCGACGCCGAAATAATACGTGAGAGGAAGATCCCTCTCCCTGAACCACCACCAGGTGATTGCGATCGTAACAGGAGTGAACACGGAGGTGATGATCCATCCCATGATGCCCACGTATGGGGAGAAGAATAGCATCAGGGATGCAAGGTATCCAATCAGCCAGAGGAATGTGCCAAGACCTGCGGTATCTTTTATCCACTCCTTCATACCTGATCTGTTCGCATCCTCCCAGTTATTGCTTCCGTGGACGGTCTTCATGAACCGGTATTTGCGCGGTTTGGAATCGGCTCGTCCCAAGAGATGGCTTTACTGGCTGCCATGGCAGAGCCGGGCCCTTACTGTTCACCGCGCCTCCTGCCCCTCTGTTGGTATGGAGCCGGAGGCGATTTACGATCCATTGCAGGAATGTTCTCCCCTGCGTTTCGTGACCGGAACAATGCGTCATAGCAGGCGCAGGAAGTTTTCGTGAGCAATTTTTTGATCGTGTCCAAAGATCG
>DUGV01000173.1 GCA_013331225.1 Methanolinea sp. | reverse complement strand
GATGCAAAGAGGGCCGTCATACTTGAAAAGGCCATGGAGAACGCAGGGTACCTCGTGGCGGCATCCATGGAAGAGGCGGTCGAGATCGTGAACCATGCCGCCGCCGAACACCTCTCCCTCCAGGTCGCCGATCCCATGGGAGTCCTGCACGGCATCAGGTGTGCAGGGGCTGTGTTTCTTGGTAACTATGCCGCGGTCGCCTGTGGTGATTATGCGTCAGGAACCAACCATGTCCTGCCGACCGCGGGATACGCACAGGTCCATTCGGGACTTGATGTGCAGCACTTCTGCAGGCGGTCCACGGTCCAGCTGATCACAAGGGAAGGCCTCGAAGGGATGGGAGACACGGTCGAGACTATTGCGGAGGCAGAAGGCCTCGTAGCCCATGCCCGGTCAGTCAGGATCCGAAGAGAGTTGCATTGAAGGCGGGTCCTCCATTTTTGTAAATTTTTTTTATGGTAGAGTGACAATCTCGCCACCGACCTCTTTGTCAACCGGTGAATATAATCGCGTTACATTGAGGCGGGTTTTCATGTAGTTTTGTGAATATCAGATGATAGTTCCGTTTCAAGGCCAATGTGAAACGTTTTTGAATCGCCGCCGGGGCGCCCTTCAGGGGCGGCGGGGTCAGTCGCATATGTGAAGTGAGACCGACAACCCACACTTCTTTCTCCCGGATTTTCGTGACTGGATTTTCCTTAACACCTCAACGTGATATGTGAGCGAGATAAGTGGTAAAATGACACTATGCCCTTTTTCAAAAACCAGGACGACGAGGGCAACCGATCCTAAAAACGCAAGTCCCCTGACCGCCTCTGGTGTGCCGGGCACCATGGGCACACACATTTCTCACACGTTTTCCGGGTGGGCAGGTGGCGCCGGGGATATTATCCGCGTTTACGCCGCCAGGAAAAGAGGACTGCGGCGGCAAATGCCAGGGAAAGGGCAGGTATCCCCCAAGGAATCCCGATTTCCGGAGAAGGGGGCCTGGAGAACGTCACATCGATGTGCGATAGCGAGATCTCGTCCCTGTCGGTAAGGCGATCAAGGTTCAGCGGCACGTTCACGACATAGATCCTGTAGGTTGCGGGGATCAGCTGCCCAACCACAAAACCGGTATTCCACTCGTATTCAAATCTCCCATCCGGATGGACAAATGCAGAGGTAAAGAAACCCGATCCGGCCGTGAGATGGAGGTTCTCCAGGGTGACCCCCGCCCGGTTGAGGCCTGGGCCTGTCACAAAGAGGTATACGGCAATGGTGTTGGGGATATCTGAAATGCCGCTGATGTGCACCCGCTCTCCAATAAAGGGGGTGTGTGGCTGGGCATCGAGAGTGATCCCTCCTGACGCAAAACCTGCAAGCAGCATGAGGCAGCCTGCGACAAAGAGGAACGGTGCGAGGTGCACACTCATACCTAATATGAGTCGAAAAAAAGGCATCAATATTGTGATGGGGGATCAGGGGGAGAACGGTCGCCGGGGAGCCAGACCATTTCAGGTCTTGCTGTTACATCGTGTGATAAGAGTCAGAACTCCACCACCATCACCGCTTCCTCCTCCTCTTTTAACTCGCCCTTGAGGTGATCGGTCTCAAAGTGGTACTGCTCCCAGGGGTCAAAGTCCTCGTAGAGCTCGCACTTGTCAAGGACATCGACATACTCCTTTAAGAATATCCTCGGGATCACGTCGACCCTCCCGCCGAACTTTCCCGTCACCTTCTTGATCATAGCCCTGATGAACCGGTGAGAGACTCTCGATCTGTCCACTTCAGTGTATGCGGCCGAGTAGATATCCATCACCTTGAGGGCCACCTGCTCGAGTTTCTTTGCATCGAACTTCGCGAGGGTTATCTGCGGCTGGCGGGGGTTCCTGAACCCTTCCCCCGTCTGGATCACGCTGATGCGGTCATAGAGAGGTGGGAGCGTGCGGATACCGCGGGGACCATCGAAGAACGCGGGAGTTCCGGTAAAGATGAAGTAGGAATTCGGGAGGTCTCCCCGGTCCAGGGAGTCGACGATCATCTGCAGGGTCCGGTATCCTTTCTCGCGCTGGTTCCGGGGGAGCGACTGTGTGGTCTCCACTTCGTCGATTGCGACCGAAAGCCCGCTGTACCCGGCACTCACGATGATGCGGAGCAGTCCGCGCAGGAACGTGAACGCCGTGGCTTCGTCCACGTCCCCGCGTATCCCGGCTTTCTGCTTGAATTCACGTCCGACGTTCGGTTCAGCGCAAATCCAGCCGATCGCGGCCTGCGAGTTCTGGAAGTCCCCTGCGTTGTTTGCCCGGTAGTAGGTGCGGAGCGCCGCCGCGAGCGAGGTGTTCAACTCCGATATCCCGGCAAGCGCAGTTTCGATCTCAGCAAGGGTGGCCTTCTCGAGGACCTCTTCGGAGAGCGTTCGGTCGCTCACCTTGAGGATCCGCTCCTCTATCCCGAAGAGCCAGGAGTCGATGATAGACTTCTGCGCGTGCTCCTCCTCGCGGGTGCGAAGACTCGCACATATCTGCTGGTAGATACCCTTGGTCTTGTGCAGGGGAGAAGAAGAGGATATGACCACGTGAGCGGTTACGAACCCTTTTTCACGGGCTATCTCAAGAGCCCTCGCCACGAGGAACGTCTTGCCGCTCCCGTAATCGCCCCGTATGAACTTGATGTCCCCTCCTCCGCGGGCAACGAAATCAAGCTGCGCCGCGACGACATCCTCCTCTATGTCAAGGCCGACTGCGATCCTCTCCAGGCCGCTTGCAGGAACGGTACCCCTTCGCAGGGCATTGATAATGTTCTGGCTCTCCAGCCTGTCGGCAGGCTGAATATCAGGACTTCTTGAATGCATAGATCTCTCCATCTTTTCCCACCCCTCTCTTCTCTATCACCACGATGCCCGCAGAAGATGCCTTCTGGATGATCCTATTCACCATTCCGCCTGCCCTGCGAGTCCCAAGGAGCATCCGGAGTTCGGTCTCGGTGGCCTGCTGGTGGACCCGCAGGAAATCCACGATCTTCTTCTCATTCTCGTCAAGGTCAAGGTGGATTTCCGGCAATTCGGAGCCGGGATCCTTCAGATCGCCTGGCAGGGGGGCGTATACCAGGACCGGGAGATCGCAGAGCGACTGGCGCTTGCATTCATCGATGAGCACGAGGAAATCTTCTGCGTGAATGTCGTGAGAACCGGGCGGGATAAAGTCGAGCCCCTCAAGGCAGGAACGCTTGCAACGAGCGTAGTCCCCTCTCTCGAGGCAGTGAGAGGCAGAGACAAGCAGGCTGAGTGCGAGCAGTTCGAGCCCGCGTGAGGAGAGCCCCGAGGCCTTCTCCTCAAGACGTTCCCGGAGCCTTTCCATGAGGCGGGGCATACGATAGAGAGCGTGTGTGTCCTCCATGACCATCCCCGCCACCCGGACGAGGTCCCCCGTTTTTCTGATGCTATTTATCACGTAGAGCATCACTTTCTCGCACTCCCTCAGATCCCCTTCCTTCTCGCAGAATCTTGCATATTCAGGTCCGCCATAGAAAAAGTCGCTCCGGTATGCACGGTAATACCACGACCTTGCCTCCGTATGGTCGCCGATATCCTCGTAGAAGGATGCCATGCAGAGGAGACAGATCACGTGAGGTTGTGTTGCGAGCCTCTCCAGGAGCAGCGACTCCGCCTCCCTGACAGGGTAGTGCGTCTGGAGGAACGCGCGGTATCGGGAGAGTAACATGGCAAGGAACTCCGGGTCAGCCAGGCCTTCGAGTTCGCGGTCAATCAGACGTGTGAAGTGCAGCGAGGCACTCTCTCTCTCCCCAAGCCCCCAGAGGATTTCGCATTCCTCGAGGAGGAACATGGGCTCGACCCTCTTTCCGGTCAGGAGCAGGCCGAGTTCGCGGAGGGCCGATCGCCACTCCCCGCGCTCCTTCAACAATCTGACGTAATCGAACCTGATTCCCGGATCGTCCTTTTCAGAGAGAAATTTCTGGTATTCTTCCGGTGCAGCGCCAGGATTAAAACGGGCGAGCGCCAAGAGAGCACTCCTTGCATATCCGAGATTACCTGTTCTCTCAAATGCAGCACGTGAGGCAGTGGCCGTCTCGGCATACTCTCCGCATGCGTCCAGGATCTGGATATACTCGTCGTCATCAGGGATGCCGCGGCACAAAGGCCCTCTGCGGACGTCCAGTGCCTCGCGTGGCATCCCGTTCAGCAGAAGCGCCCTTACAAGAAGCAGGGAGTCGTCGGGACGGCGGGACCGCGCCGCGAGCTGCCGCAGCACCGGCACGGCCCTCCCGGGGTCTCCTGTTGCAAGGAGAAAGGACGCATAACTTCTCAACGCCTCGAGGTTTCCAGGGTCGAGCGCCACAGCATGAGCAAACTCGGACAGGGCCTGGTCATCGCCTTTTTTCTCGAGTATCCGCCCGAGGTAGCTGTGAACGTGGGAAGACTCCGGGATGGAATTGGCGAGATCCCGGAAATATGCCTCGGCCTCCTCGAGACGTCCCATTTGGAAGAGATTGGTGGCACAGAGTATGGCCACCGCAGGGTCCGCAGACCCGGCGACAAGGTCGCGGCAGAGGGCGTACGAACCTGGGAAGTCCCCCTGCTCAAAGCGCTGGAATGCAAGTCGTTTTCTCTCGTCGGCAGTCTGTAGGGGCATGTGATCTTACTATGAAAAACGCAGCCGCAGAAGGCTTGCGAGCATTCGCAC
>DUGV01000205.1 GCA_013331225.1 Methanolinea sp. | reverse complement strand
TGATCTGCCCGGGCTCCCGGTCCCGACCGCGGACACTCGTCAGGAGGATACGGTGAAGCTCGCGGATCATATTGATGGTGATAGGTCGCTCATTGAGAAGTTCAAGGGCGGAATTCATTGCGAGCCGGTAATTGATAATCTCCTGGATATCCTTCTCCTTCTCGGTCTCGTATTTCGCCTTGGCCTGGGCCTCGAACTCCAGGACTTCCTCGAGGGAAGCCTGGGTGCCCTCGATACGTGAAGACAGCACCGCTTCCCGCATCGTCAATGGGGAGAGGAGGATTTCGGGATGCACGATGCCCTGGACGAGTCCGTCATACCGTGCCAGCGCACGGTTCGCTTTCCCTATGAGCGGGACGTGCCGTATCCAGTCTATGGTCTCGATCGGCAGGGTCTGTGGGACGTAGGGCTCCATTGTTGATGACCGGGCTCTCTTCCTATATTCATGATCTTGTTCTGGAGGTAAATTAGTTGGTGGAAAAATTTGATCGAACTCACTCCGGATAATCGTTGTTCTTTAAAGAAATATACAGGGCGGCAGGTCCGGGAATCACCAGATGCGGATACTTATACTTTGCAACTTCAGTTCGCGCGAGTGTAAATCGGAGCGATTTTCAGGCTTCTTTTGGACGCCGGGCTGAGGCATCAAGTTTCACTGGTATCGCGTTTATCCGTTTTTTTCCGCTCTATCTACCCCTCGATCCACCGTGTGAGGCTCCCCATCCGCCGGAACGCCTCCTGCAGCGGTAGTTTGACTCCTGATCTCCGTGCATTCCGGTAGAAGCGCCAGCGGTCCCTGATTCTTGGGGCTGAATCCCTGCTATCTGAAAGGAGATAATCCAGGGTCTCCCGCTCCTTTTTCATCCAGGAAAACCGTGAGAGTATACGGGATACGTATCTGTCTTCGTCGAGCCATGAATCAGCAAGGATCCTTGCAGATTCCATGGAGTGGAGAATCCCTTCTCCGGTAAATGGTGATACGGTGCCAATCGATTCTCCGACACCAATGATCCGCTGCAATTCTCCGCTCTCCCGTCTCCTTTTCGCAACCAGTGGCTGTGAGAAAAAGGGTGATGCCACCCGGATCTCGCCGGGACAGGTGCATTGGTGGGTGATGGAACAGCCTCTTGAAAGGTCGCTGAGAAACCGGTTCAGGATCCCTGCATAATTGTCACATAAGAGTCCCCCGGCACCGATGTGATACTGGCTTTTTCCGAGTGGGAAGATCCAGATATAGCCAAGCCCGGGGACCTGTGAACCATAGACTCCCGGCCCCGGCGCCCTGCCGGCCACCGGCTCGATAGCCACCCTGTGCTGAAGCGTTGGCAGGGTGAGGTCGGAGGTGCAGGGGGGGAGGATGGTCCGGGATATCCCTGTTGCATCCACCACCACGTCGTACACGTCGCTCTCGCGATCCGTCAACTGATGCGGAATTATCTTCAGACGTGCCCTGAGGTCCCTGATGAGCGCGGGCTTATCGAGCGTGCATAGCGGGGTTCTGGCAATAAGACCGTCGAATTCCATTGATTTCATCGGTTCCAGGTAATAATCGTCAAGATCAAGCCCTGCATCGGCGAGATGCGCACCTATTGCCGAAGGTGCACCCCACCCGCAGGAGCGAAAACCGCACGTGGTGTCATGGGGCCCCTGCTCGTAGACATCCGGAATTATCCCACCTTCTTCGAGGATACAGCCAAGGTAGCTCCCGGCAATACCCGCCCCGACAATTGCAACCTTCACAGTATCCCTCAAAAGGTCAGCATCAACATCTATTGCGTGATGGCGTGTACAAGGAATGTGTCCTCTTTGCGGGAGTATCAATCTGCTGGCACCCATCGTGAAATCCTCAGGATTTTGTGGTAACATGAAAGATCCCTGTTTTTTGTTCGCAACAATCCAGGCAAGGCATGGATCGGCGATAGCAGGCCTCAATGGAACCGCATTTTGCTGGAACCCAGTTCGGAGTGACGAGCAAGACACTCACATGCAATCGCAAGAAATGTCCGGATGATTGATATTGGAATCCACCGGTTTTTTTCATACGAATAATCCCGCTGTAATTCAGAGTATCTCTGGATGGGGGCAGGCGGATGCAGGTGGCACGGATTGCAAAAAAATGGTTCAGATCCTCTTTCTTCCAATTCCAACCGTTATCACGAAGCCGGCAACGGCTACGATGAGGGGAATGAGGGTTAGGCCTGCAGTGGTGGGGGGCATGGTGGTGGGCTCAGGGGTTGTCAGGGTCGTAGGGGGGGTAGTGAGTGGTGGTGTGGGCGTGGGGGTTGGAGTGAAGGTCTCGATGAGGAGAGACCTTGTTGCAATGGCATTGGGGACCGTCACTCCGGTCACCCGGACGAGGTACGTGTCAGGTTCAAACGATGCGGTATCGAAGGCAAATGACCATGTGTTCAGGTCTCCCGCCCCCGCCTGCACCGTGACAGCCCCGGAAGCACCGGAAAACGGACTGCCCTGGTCCTTTGGAGTGGGACCGAATGCCTGTGACGTCACCTCCACAAGCAACCGGTTGCCTGACGCAAGGTTGGTGGTGCCCGAGAGGGTTATCCTCTCCCCGATGGTGGCATTCCCGGGTGAGGTTATCGTCACCTGCGGATTCACAAGCAT